>MFKE01000014.1:0-879 GCA_001779455.1 Candidatus Gottesmanbacteria bacterium RIFOXYB1_FULL_47_11
GGTCCCACAGGAACAACCGGAGCAACAGGAAATGCCGGAGGAAATGGTGACGCTGGTCCCACGGGAACAACTGGTGCAACTGGCGGAGCCGGAGCCAATGGCCCATCAGGTTCCACGGGAGCGACGGGCGCAGCGGGCGCAGTTGGCGCAGGCGGAGATGCTCTGTTGAAACTTTCGGTCGATAATCTGATCGTGCCCTATCCTGCAAACGGATTGAGTTTAGCCCTCGGCAACACAGGGGGCGGAGATCTGGATACCGCCGCAACCAGCTCTGCCTACATTGTCTTATTTGCAGCAAATCAGCCCGTCGCCGGCGGATCAGCAGGAGATATTTACATGGGATCGACGCTGACGCTTGGAAATAATACGACGGGTGGTACCATCACAACGAAGGATGCAACTGAAGCATTAGCGATTACCACAAACACCACGGGAGCTCTTAACATCGGTACGGATTCAACCGCACGTACTATTACTATTGGGTCAACGAATGGTAGTTCTGGACTGGTACTGTACGGCGGCGACGATTGGTCAATATCATCAGCTGGCCTGGCAGTTCTGGGTACATCAACGGATAAATTTACCTTTAATCCCGCTTCGGGTCCCGCGTATGCAGGTACCGCACGACCTTTGAGAAAAGTGACGTTGACTCCTGAGTATCCCGGCGCAGTGTTGACAGGAGCAGGGACGGGAACAATGACATCGGATTTTTGTGAACAAGGATTTAGTGCAAATATTACAGACACTAATATATCTGCCTGTGAATCAGGGGCAACATCAATTCACAATTACTACTCATGGACATCTACTTCGGGCTCAAATACCTACAGTATATATGTGAGATGGAGAGTTCCAGATAATTTCTCTGCGACCGGTTGG
>MFKE01000014.1:938-9188 GCA_001779455.1 Candidatus Gottesmanbacteria bacterium RIFOXYB1_FULL_47_11
ACCGTAACCTTGTACGATACTGCAGGGACGCAGGAAGCCAGCACGCAAGTGGCAGGGGTAAGCAATACGTGGACCCCGACATCGCTCGAAGCCACAGCATACGAAGGAACCTACACCCCTGGCTCCTATTTAACCCTAAAGATTGACCTCCAGGTTACCGGTACTGATACCGCCATGGTGGGTGAGATAGATATTGAATATCTCTCTACCAACTAACATGAAAAAAACATCCTTACGGTGGTTAAGCCTCATTTTAGTCATGAATCTGATGTTTTGGAATATGGCGTCTGTGGCATTTGCCCAGGAATTGGCTACGCCGTCAGCCGCAGAGGCCACACCAAGCGGCAGAGGTGAGAGTACCCCTTCTGCGGTATTGTTGCCGGATCTGTTGGAGGCCACACCGTCTGCGACATATTTTTCTCTCAGTACTCCTTCCGCCACACCCGAAACAATAGCTCCGACGATTACCGAGCCCCCCGTTCCCGCTGTTTCTGCGGGCATCCGGTACCCCATGCAGGTCCGGACTCTTTCCAGGCGGATGTACCGCGGAAGCGACAACGTTGATGTGGTGATTGAAAATTTTGATAAAGCGCAGTCATCAGTGACCGTCATGGGGCCGCATGGGCAGATAAACAAGGTGCGCTACTTTGAGGACACTACCGGGAGTCTTACCATACTTGCGCTGGTACCGGGGATTGAATTTGTGCCGGGTAAATATACCGTGCGCGTTGAAAGTAAGGGAACGATTATCAGCACCCAGGATTTTTATTGGGGCGTCCTTGCCATAAATACCAACAAATCCATGTTCCTTCCGGGTGAAACAGCGGATCTTTCGATGGCTGTTCTAAATGATACGGGAGATATCGTCTGTAATGCTCAGGTGCGTCTTTCAATTACCGATCCCGCCGGGACGGTAATGAATCTGTCTACCGATGACGGGACGATTATGGCAACGTCCGACTGTGGGAATAAAGAGATGATTGTCACCCCGGATTACTCCGCAAGGTATACGACAACAACAGACGGAATATATACCATGGATCTCACGGCAACAACAGCAAACGGCACCTATTCGGTTTCTGACAGTTTTGAAGTGCGGGATTTTGTTCCGTTTGATGTAGAACGCACCAGCGCGACACGTATTTATCCGCCGAATTTTTACCCGATGACTATAAAGGTGAAAGCTAATACTGATTTTACCGGGGAAATTGAAGAAACCGTACCGGCATCGTTTACCGTACGGCAAGGGGAAGGGGTCACACCGTACGGGGCGGTGATAGTCGATTCTCCGCCGTTGGATCCGACGGCATACTTTGTACACCTAGAGTACCCGTTTACGGGTAAATATCCCGTTGAACTGGGTTTTGGTGAAGCCTTAACGGATCCTCTCCTTCAGGAGCAGTATAAGACATTCGGGTTAGTTGGTCATGATGGAACGGATTTCGGGCTTCCCGAAGGTACAGCGGTTTTTGCAGCTGATGCAGGGACGGTTATTCTTGCAGGCGACGGCGTCTACGGGACAACCATTGTGGTACAGCATTCGTGGGGAAGAAGCTATTATGGCCATTTAAGTTCGGTGGGTGTAGAGGTCGGTGACAAGGTTGAGGCCGGGGGTGAGATTGGGAAATCCGGCCAGACGGGTCTTACCACCGGGCCGCATTTGCATTTTGGGATAAAGTTGAAAACCGCGGACATGCAAAACGGGTATTACGGGAAGACAGATCCCATGCCGTTTGTAACAGGCAACGCAACTGTTTCTGACTCGTCCGTCAAACATATTACATGGCACGTATCCGTGAAATCAGGAGATGAGTTTACCATCGGGTATCAATACCAGGCGCCGAATGTGTCCCCGCAATTTTATCTTGCAGGTCCGCTTACGTTCCGCCGCGCTAGTGGAGTACCATACATACAAACTCCGGAAGCCTCCGGCAGCGCTAATCCGTGTGTGCTGGGGATAGCCACACAGAGTGGTCTGTTGGATTTTTCTTTGCAATCTTCGACACCTTCCGCAAGTATTTCCGTGGGTGTATCTCTGTTATTTTCTGAAATCCGACAATGGCAAATTGCGGCAGACGCAACGGACACCCTGTATGCAGATAGTGATATATCTACCACAAGCTGGACTAGCGGCACATGTTCTACTAATCTCTGGGATTGTATTAATGAAGGAACAGCGTCGCCTAACGATAGTGATTATCTGAAAACAGCAAAAGGCTCGGGAACGTTTTCATATATCCACACTGCAACAGACAGTCCGTCTGATGTACAAACGGTGACCCAGATAGATGTTAGCGTTCGCGGATATTATACGGTAGCTGCCTCTACGGTGACAGTATATTACTCTACTGACGGTTCAGATCCGTCGATTCCGGTGGGTGTGCCGATTAGCTTGCCTGTAACCTCCCCGTCCACACAAACCGTAACAGCTGCCAGCCTTTCGCTTACGAAAACGCAAATTGATGCACTGCGCGTAAAATTTGTAGCCACTGTCGGAAAGAATGGGTATGTATGGGTGCAAGCCAGCCAATACGATCTTACCTATACACCGACAGCTTCCGGTCCCACGACCGATCAGCAGATGCGGCATGGGAAATGGTTTAGTGGCGGGGCTGAGGCGGCGTTTACGTTTTGACATTAGGTGACAAATACAGTACAGTTTCCATGTGAAAAAAATTATAATTATTATATCCGCTCTTCTGTTGTTGGTGCTTGCCGTAATTCCCTCGGTGTATTTTTATAACAAATATCAAACACTCCAAAAACAACTCAGTGTAGCGGAAATAAAAGACGACATACCCGCATTGACGGCCCTGGTCGGTAAACTTATTCTGTTGCCCGAGGGCGAGACGCCCACCGTGATGACCGTGACGGATAAAGAAAAGCTTTCCGGCCAGCTGTTTTTTGCCAATGCCAAAAACGGGGATAAGGTGCTTGTATACGAGAAAGCAAAAAAGGCATTCCTCTATGATCCGGATGAAAATAAAGTTATCGAGGTAGGGCCCATTCTGACATCTACCCCGTCCGGCACGCTTACCCCTCAAGCGACGCCACCCGCGACACAAAAGGTGTATACGTTTGCGGTTCTCAACGCAACCCTGACAAAAGGTTTAGCGGAAAGATATGCAACAACATTGGTGTCTAAAGTTCCGGAAGCGGAAGTTGTTGCACGCGGCAACGCCAAAGGCGATTACACGAAATCAGTTCTTGTGGATGTGACAGGTACGCGTAAAGATGAGGCAACAACACTTGCAAAAACGTTAGGATTAGATGTCTCTCCGTTTCCGGCCGGCGAATCGACACCCTCTGCTGAGTTTCTCATTATTGTAGCTGAGGATCAAAAGTAATGATCCGTCCTTGATAGTTTTCTTGCATTCCCTATTTTTCCATGGCATACTGATACCGATGAGTGATACTGCACCGACAAATTCCATATTTGCAGATCTGGCAACAGAGCGGGTGCTCACAAATTTTTTTGAGCGGATGCCGCTTATCGGCGTTGGGTTGGATACTCAGGGTGCCGTGACGTATATCAACCCCTATTTTCTCACGCTGACGGGATATACCCGCGAAGAAGTCATCGGGAAAAATTGGTTTACGACATTTATTCCGAAGGCGCAGGAGACCATGCTCACCAACGCATTTACCGATATTCTTGCAAAAGAAAGCTATACCAGGCTGGAGAATGCCATTCTGACCAAATCGGGCGAACTGCGGCAGATTTCCTGGACGAATGCCGCCCTCAAAGATGCAGAGGGGAAACCCTCGGGAACACTGAGTATCGGCCTGGATATAAGCAATTTAAAAAATGCGGAACAATCACTCCTGGAAGATGAGGAACGCTTCCGGATTTTATCCGATATGACCCGGGAAGGCATCGCCATCCATGACCACGGCATTATTATCCTCAGCAACAGAAAACTTACGGAGATGTCCGGGTATTCGGAGGCGGAACTGGTGGGCAAAAACGTTCTCGACTTTTTTCCGCCTGAGTCGCAAGCGGTGATGAAAAAGTATATGGATCAGGAAAAGGAAGGCTGTTATACAGTAATTGGGAATAAAAAGGACGGGAGCACCATGCCGGTTGAAATTTGCGGGAGAATGGCAGACTACCGCGGTCGCAGGGTCCGGGTAACGACCATACGGGAACTTCCCCAAGCGGACAAGGCTTCATAAACTGTGGTATAATTCTAGCAATGAGTTTCCACGACGATAAACTATGGCAGGAAGCATATGTTGCACTTCTGGATGTCCTGGAAGCGACCGACGGGATGGATGGAGATTTGGTGGGCCAGGCGCGAAAGCAGGCCATGGCAGCACTGACCGAGACGGCAACAGCAGTTGCTTCCCGCGACCGGAAGCTTCGGGAAATTAAACTGCGGAATGTCGGCACGGGGATTATCGTATCGCTGCGGAGTTTACTTTCTGTCCTGTGGGCGACGGAAGTCCTTACCGATGATGTATTCGGCAAACTGGATACCGCCTACGAAGCGTTTGCCAATAAGCTCCCCCGGTAACATTTATCTCATCGCCTCTATATTTTGCCATTCGAAAGGAAGAATTGTTGGAGTAGCTGTTGTTTTAGATAGGAGAACGCATGCCCGGGGATTGTTCCAATACGTGGAAAACCAGCGAAAATCAGCAAGCGGGATAAATTTATTTTTTTGATCAGGTGCTTTCGACTCAAAACCGAGTGTAAATCGAGGAATATATTCCATATCACCGTCAAAATTTCTGAAATGGATACGTAAATTTTCCGCAGTAGGTCCGGTGGCATCTCCTTTGTTGGGAAATACTGTCAAAACCGGAATACGCACCACGCCTTCCTTGATAATCCCCATCGTGTGAAGTAGCGGCTGTTCAGTCGTTTGGGGCCCCCTGGCTGTTACTTGGGGAATATACTGTAAGTAAAAATTAGGGATTTCTGATTCCGGTATGCCGTTTGTTAACAGTGTTAATGCTTTCCCTAACTCGTTGTGGATGTTTTGGATTCGATACATCGAAACTGGTAGTTTTTCCTGTGGTGCCATAAAAAACCCGCCGTTCTTCTGGCAGGTCATGTGATCTTATCATAAACGTAGTCAGTTGTCACTTCACCTCTTTACATCACGCTCCCTTTCCGTATACGCTACGAGTATGGTTGATATTATCCCCGGGATTTTGGAACAAGAATGGGAGATGATAGAGGAGCGGCTTCGTCTGGTTACGGGCCTGGTTGAGTGGGTGCAGATTGATGTTGCGGATAATACATTAATCCCCAACACGACGTTTTTAGATTTCGCCAAGTTTAAAGCGTATTCCGACAAACTGTCACTGGAAGCGCATTTCATGGTTGCAAACCCGGAAAAATATATCAAAGCCGCGGCTGATGCCGGATTCAAACGGCTTATTGTCCACGTTGAGGCGCATGACCCGCGTCTGTTTTTGGATCAGGTGAAGTATGAAGATGTAGAGGTGGGTGTTGCCCTGGACGGACCGACGGAGTTTGAGACGATAGAACCGTTTCTTGAGGAAGTGGATGTTGTCGAGGTGATGATGGTGGAGGCAGGGTTTGCCGGCGGCACATTTTTGCCGGAATGCGTCGAGAAAATTAAATCCATTCATTCATATCTTCCTGATTTGCCGATTGAGGTGTCGGGGGGAATGACTGAGAAAACTGCGCGCTTGGTTACCGAAGCCGGGGCTTCGCGGCTGGTTGTTAATAGTTTTCTTTTTAATAATCCCGGAAATATAAAGAGTGTACTGGAACAGCTTAGGGCTGTGTGACAATCTCAATGGCATGAGAGGTGCCGATACGTACAGCGCCTGCTGTGATACATGCCTCTGCCTCGGCTTTGGTATCTATGCCGCCGGCGACTTTGATCTTCATATCCGGCCCGACAGCTTCCCGCACGATTGCCACGTCTTCAACGGATGGCCCCCGCGGTCCCATGCCTGATCCTATTTTTACGTAGTCTGCGCCGGATGCTTTGATGGCGCGCGCAGTCGCCTGCATCTGCTCTTTTTTGTTCGGGAGTGCGTCAAAGTATCCCGGATCAAGGATAAACTTCACGACGATCGGCCGGCCCGGCATATGAGCGCTGTCGACAATTTCCTTGAGTTCCGCGGCAAACGCGTCGGTATTGCCGGCAAGAAATGTGCCGATATTCGGCACCACATCCAGCTCATCCGCTCCCAGCTGGACTGCCTCATTCACGGCGGTGATTTTTGCTATCATCGTATCCTGTCCAAGCGGGAAGCTGATCACCGTTCCCACCCGCACTCCTGTTTGTTTGGCGAGGGTAATATAGCAGGCGTTCACAAATGCCGCATGGAAGCCGTATTCCTTCACTTTGGTGCAGAGCGTCTCAATATCTGCCGGTGTGGCAGTGGCGTGGTGGTTGGCGAAATCCAGGTGTTGGGCAAGGGGGTGGGGCATAGGAGTAGTATAACAGATTACCCTCGGTCTTTTTTCATTGAAATTTCACTTGGGTATATGGTAATTCCATCACTTGATTCCCATGCGCGCCATGGTTGACGATGATCCTGATCAAATTCTTCCAAAATTTTGATCATATTTTGCTGTTCGGCGGGTGTCATCTTGTTATACAACATCTGCATCACCCCCGCATCATAAAGTCGCTGGATTGCATCCTCAGTTTTCTTACGCATGCGTTCAGTTCTGTTTTTCTGTGTATATCCTATTTCTTTAAGAAATTGCCTCCAGTCGTGTGAAACATCAGGTTGTAGAAGCTTTTCTCGCTTTCTGTCATATCCTAAACCCCTTCCGTTAAATGCTTGATGCCACCTATCAATTGTTTTCTCTAATCTCCCCCCGTCATCAGATACTTGTGGGGATGAAGGACGGCGATCATCGTGAATTAAAGAAAAAAAATCTTGCTGTAGGGGCTTTATGGAGGAATTATCCGGGAGATTTTGGGTTTGCGCTTTCTTCTCACGACGAATTTCCTCGGCACGCCTATCCGCTTCTGCCATGAGATTGTGATCGATCAGAACACCGGTTGCGTGACTAAGTTGATCTGCAATATCGGGATGATGTGCCCTCCTAAGATCAGCGGCAGACATACCTAGGGCTCTATATTGAGCAACAAGATTAATATCTGGTTGAAATTGTCCGTGATATTCGACCCTTGTCATAACGAAATTATATTCCTATGGGATATATATTGCAAATTCAGTATACTTTTTGCAGTACCCAATCTTTACTCCGGGGAACTATCGTCGTACTATAACTATCATGTACCACCACGTTTTTGTCGCAGGCACATTTGACCGGCTCCATGCAGGTCACCAGGAGCTTCTGACGCGTGCATGCGAGGCAGGGGAGAAGGTGACGATCGGTTTGACCTCAGATGCATATATTTCTCAATATAAGTCACCAGGGGTTATTTCTTTGTTTACCGATCGTAAACATGCGCTTGCCGCATGGCTGGACACTCGCGGTTATCAGGGCCGGGCCACCATTATTCCCATCGACGACCCGTACGAACCGGCCGTTTCAGATCCGGTAGGGGAAATTCTTGTCGTAACCCCGGATACCAAAGCGCGTGGTGAAGAAATTAATTCCAAACGGAAAGCCAAAGGGCTTGCGCCCTACGCACTGTTGGTTGTCCCTCTGGTGCCGGCTCAGGACCGGATGCCCATTACCAGCACACGTGTACGCAGTGGTGAAATAGACACATCAGGTAGACTAGTCATGCCCGACAGCCTGCGGCCGGAGCTTTCCCGTCCGATCGGCAGGGTATTGGTGGGGGATCAGATCGGTTCTTCCATAGAGGTCAATAGGAACGGCACGATTATCACCGTGGGCGACATTACGACAGAAACACTTCTTACTGCAGGAGTTGTCCCGCATCTTGCGATTATTGATTTTCAGGTACAACGCAAGCCATTCCGCGCTCTGGATGCCAAGTTTACCCAGCTCAACCTCTACAGAGTGCATGTTGCCAGCGGCCCGGGATACATCACCCGGGAAGCCCTAACCCTTATTCAGAAATGGGCGACGCATCCGGAGGGTCATGAGGCGCTTATTGTTGACGGAGAAGAAGACCTTCTCACCATTCCGGCTGTTGCGTATAGTCCTCTCGGCTCTATCGTGTATTATGGTCAGCCTAACGCCGGGCTCGTTGAGGTAGAGGTCACGGAAGATAAAAAGTCAGAAGCCCTCGCAATCATCCGCCAATTTATATCATAAACAAAGATAAACCCCCGCGTACATGCTCTATTTTTGTCTATTTGCAGATTTTTCGG
>MFKE01000014.1:9232-10145 GCA_001779455.1 Candidatus Gottesmanbacteria bacterium RIFOXYB1_FULL_47_11
CAATGTTTGACCACTGTTGTACTGTTGTGATAATAATTGATCCCCGCCCAAAAGAAGGAGACCTATGGCACTTGGTGACGAATGGCCGGACTTGTTGACTGTCCGGGAAGTAGCAAAAATTTTACGTGTTTCACCCCTCACCATCAAACGCTGGGGCAAACGGGGCAAGCTTCCTGCAATCCGCATCAATTCGCGCGGAGATCGCCGGTACAAAAAAGAAGCCGTGTTATGGCTTCTGGGTCTGCAGCAAAAAGGTCAGGTTTAGTGCATCTCCGTGATTTCTTTGGCGGCCTGTGTGGGATCGATGATATTCACGTTTAACCCCGTACCCAGTTCAAATCCTGCGCGGTGGATAAATCTGGGGATGATTCGGAGAAACCAGTTCGGACCGTGGTATATATAATAATTGTAGACAAACACGTTTTCTGACCGGTCTTTAGGTTTAATGGGTGACACAAGGTAAATTTTTTCCAATTTTTGCAGCACAGACTGCATAATGCGTGCAAGATCAGGTAGTTCAGTGTCAGTTACATCGCTGAATTTGGCGCTTTCCGTCTTTGGTGTAATCCACACCTCATATGGCCACTGCGAAAAATCCGGGCAGTACGTGACAAAATACGTATTATCTTCAATAATATTGGCGATTGGCTCGCGGGAGAGGGAATCCAGGTTGATTTGTTTGGGCACGACAACCAGCTGCGCGTGCGGGTGTTTGAGGGACGCACCGGCATGGAACCCGTGGTTGCAGAAGATAATGACCTGGCCGTCAGTATCATGCGCGCGGTACCGGTCGCGGTATGTTGTGAGTATCCGGGTCACCTGTTCCATCGGTAAATGTTCGATATCGTCCGTGTCACTCGGGCTGTGGATAATGACTTCATGCAGATCCGTAATCGGGTATTTGTTGGGAACC
>MFKE01000014.1:10196-13953 GCA_001779455.1 Candidatus Gottesmanbacteria bacterium RIFOXYB1_FULL_47_11
AGTCGGAGCACTGGGTTTTTCACCGGACTCATCCGGTCTCTTCGTCCGCGATTGGGCGACGATCACCCAGCGCTGGGTTTTGACATCGGGTACATACTTGGCCATTACCTCCAGTGTTATGCATAAGACACCGGATGTCAAGAATAATGGGGAAGTTGACATTGAATACATATGGTGTTCAATAATATCCACAATAGTGTATAAACAATCCACAGTGCTTCGTCCTGCGGGAAACGCGGAAATCAGACGGTTTCTTGCGATTTCAGCAAAACCGATCACTGTATCAAACCTTGTTATCCTGGAGTAATTGGGTGATTTGACGGTGTTGGCAGAGACCGTCCCGGAGCGCTACACGTAAAAATAGCTTTCGGGAAACCATCGGGGATTATGCCCTTTAGACGCCAAATCCTGGCACTTCCGTAAATAAAGCGCTATTCATATAATTTTGTGGAAGCCTCTGTAGTGACGCAGGATGGTTAGAAAGTTATATGTGATATACTCTGCGGACCATGACTGTTGAACGGGAATATTTTTCCAATGAGTTTGTCTCGGTGCAAAAAGAGGCAGATGTGCGCCTCCCAAAGGAATTGAGAGATATAGTCTCTGCATGTCGCTCCTGGTGGTTGGACTATGGAGTCAACCCGTTTCACGGATTTCCTGTCAATTTAGGATATGCTGTCGGAGGAATATTATTTCACACAGGGTATCGCATTGATGATGCGTGTGACCGGCCGTCAATGATGAATAGAGTTTCGCCGGAAGATGTTATCACTAGAATTGATCGTTTGTCCGTATACAACGACAGGGTCCATCGGTCATTTCGCGTTTCCGATATTCTCACGTTAGTTCACGAATATATTGAGAGCGAACCGGGGCGAAATCGTCGTACCCGTTTGGGTCAGGCATTTGATGAAATAGCAGGAGCAGTGCGTGCAGTTGCCCGGCAATATACGATTCGGAATACGGCATATACACAGGAAGATGCATTTACTTCTAAAGAACAGGCGATTTGGCCGATATATAAGCTCACTTTTCTTCTTTCCGAAAGCCCCGGACATTATCCAATGATGCAGAAGATGGCGCGTCTTCGTAATGCCCAACTTATGTATAAGGATGACCTTGCGGATCTTAAGGAAGATATGGAAACAGGAAGAATTAATACAGTGATCGGGGCATGGCACGACTTAGAGCGCTCGAACGACAAAGACGCAAGCTTATATGAGGCTGCTACTGTTATAAGGGGTACGTTACAACGTATTACTTCCCGGCTTAAATTAGTTGAAGCTCCAATGGCCGCGCTATTATCTGTTGGATCACCCTTTTGGATGGAGGATTTTCACATAGAGGATATTCAGTAGATTGTCGTACGGGTTCGTTACAAAGCTTTTTGCCTTTCGTATAGCTATTCGGTATACTTAGCGCCTCGCGCCAAGGCGCGTGAAATGTATGGGTAGATCAATTGAATCTCGTAACAATCACAACAATGGAGAAAAAAGACACGATCGGGAGATCCATAAAGCCCGGGTCTTTGCCGTCGCCCCAATTCGGGTCGAGCAATTTGAAAGGCTATTGGATCTCGGAGATTCTCCAAATGATATACCCCTTGTCGGAGTAGTACTTGCGCTGAAGTCCGATAAAAGCGAACGTAGCGGCGGTCTTGTTATGCCGTTGGGAGGAAACGTACGGAAGGATAAAGGACTGCTAGATGAAGCAATGCTTGAGGTATATCATAAATCATTTTTACTATCAGAGTCAGAATTGAAAACGCATGAAATGTTCAATGCTATAGATCCACTTCCGATATGGTATCAGCTTGCCGGGAAATCAACAGTATATGACGCGCGGTGTATGGTTATACCTGTTCGCTCAGGCGATATGTCCGTGCATGATCCGCGGTTTAATGACGGTGATGCAGACCAAATTAAAGAACTCGTGTTTGTGAGTCCTGCTGAACTGGCACAATTATTTATTCATGGCTATACACAGATGGCGCATGGGGAAAAATTTACGATAGTCGGACACCTTACACAAGCAGCATCAAATGATGTGACGCTTCTGTCGGGGACGAGGCAAAATCAAAGAATAGAATTTGCCCGCATATTGGATGAGGTGCATCAATATGAAGAAGGGTTACGACGCGCAATCCTGGACAAAGTGAATTTCGATAGGCGTCTCCGAGCCAAACCAGAAGTTTCCCATATGGGTGAGTGCGGTCGTGAGGAGCTTATGAGCGCATTCGTTTGGGCGCAAATGCGTCTTGGGATGAATGACGAGCGCATGCGTGATGAGCGGCAAATGAGTCAACCAGCCCCTGCCGCGGATAAATTAACAGCAGCATTATATTTAAGCGCCATTCAGCCTGATCATTTTGCAGAAGGGCTTATGCCGCTCCCGACAGCGGAGCTTCGGAGAGTCAGAAACAAATTGTACAAAGCGCTTCGGGAGCCTATCCGGATATTATTTGACGAAATGAACGAAGATCTCAGCCCGTTTAGTCATGGAACAAAAGACCATCGTCGAGCGATAAATATTTTGGCGGCACTTGCCTATATATGGCCGAAAGTTGTTGAGCTGCCCATTGTTCAGCGCGGTGCAGTGAAAGAACACGTCAACATGCTGTTTAAGCAGGAATTGGCGGCTATGTACGGAGTAAATATCCATGATATTGAACAGGCCAGGAAAATTGCAGAAAATATATCTTCCTACTATATCTCCGAAGAGCTTCGGGGATCAAAAATAATACATCAGCAACCTAAGACGCTCAATGAACTTACGGGGGCAGGATTATTTTCTTTAATTTTATATAGTGTCGGATTGCACCCAAACCGTGTGCTTGAACATGAACGAGACAAGACATATTACAGAATGCTGCGCGGTGAAGCGATGATCATGCTTTCTCACTTTTTCACCGACATGGATATGGTGAAGCAGCCGAATAATAATTTGTTTCAGGACGCGCTTGATGCAATAACGGATTCACCGCCAATTTCTGTTTCTGTACCTCTGGGGCATGGTATTCACCACCCAATTTTGTATCGGCGTCTGCGGGTGCCCATCGACGGAAAACACTACACGCTGGTACTTGATGAGCGGCATGCAAAGAAGCGGGAGCGCGAGATTATAAAGAACTATCAGACAAAAGAAAACAACGATACATTTGCAGTTAATTTTGCTCTCGGAGATGTCAATTTTGAGGATGAACATGAGCACGATCCGCTTGCCCGTCTGGAATTAGCGGAAAAAGTACGTGATGTACTAGTCGATTCCATCAAGGCTCAATATGCCGGTACAGGATATGAGGTAACGATAGTAGAAGGAACAGAAAAAAGGGAAAGCCTGGACTGGGTACGCAGATATTTGTCTCTGTCAACCGATCGGGAACGGGAAGCGTTTGCCAGGACGGGGTGTGGTGGACGCCGGTCAGGATCACAAGGTGATAGAATTGTCAGGATAAAATTTGTTATTGCCATTAGTAACGGAGTTCATACACAAAAGACAGAAGTAAGTGTATTTCCATTTTGGAGTATAAAAACTGCCGGAGGAAAACTTGCGAAGTCAAAACGATGGGGATTAAAGGAAAAGAATGAGGATGATGAAAGAGAAACATACCGGATAGCGCGGGTCCGTGACCGTGATACTCGGAAGCCATTGCGGCCGTCCGTAATTGAATCTGTTAAGCAAGCCATATTGTATGAAAATGATAAGAATCGTTTTGTACCGTTCCTACGTACACAGCACAAGCCAAAAAGAAAAAAGA
>MFKE01000015.1:0-3195 GCA_001779455.1 Candidatus Gottesmanbacteria bacterium RIFOXYB1_FULL_47_11
GACCACATCCAAATCATGTTGGTGCCGTCCGTTCCCATTGGTTTGGGCTCGGTTAGCTTTAGCATGACAGGATCAGTTGGCCCATTCCAGATAACCGTAAGGGTGTTCACTTTGATCGGAAAGTTCCATCCCGCCGGAATGAACTTGAAGGTGACGTTTCCGTTTTGTGGGTCCGGATATGCCATCTTGTTCTGAGTGATCGTGAAGCGCAGGTTGAAACAGTCGCCGTTCTTTGGGAGCGGCTTAAAGTCCATCTGCACAAACGACCCCCCGATTGTAATCGACTCCGGTTTGGTGACGGTTACCCCTTCAGCGTACCAATCAGTGATAGTAAACTTGCTATTCGGTACGCCGATTTGCAGGTATGGTTCGTCCGACGGCCAATCGCTTTTGACACAGTAGCCACTAAGCGTATATGTCATGACGAGTGTCCCATCTGCCTGAGGGGCGATGGCGATGGTGTAGCTATCCAGGATGTCGGGTGGCGTTTCAGCGCGGGCAGGTGTGATGGCGAGAAAACCTACAACCATCAACAATCCTACCGCAAAGAAACGTTTCAGTTTGCTCATGCTATCCTCCCGCTGGGGTGATCACCTCAGCGATAACTTGCTTCAGGCAGGCAATGCCGATCGCTTTACGCGAACAACCGACACGGCCTCCTCCAGCGCAGGCGCAGGCACAGGCACAATGAGACGCGCATGCACAGCTGCTACTGTGACCGGTTGAACTGCCGAAACCTCCGCTGGAACTACTGTGAGATGGCGGCGGACTACTCGGCGGATGGTAACTCGGAGTGGGACGACTGGCAGGACGACTCGTGCTTGGGCGACTCGTGCTGGAATGGCTTGTACTGGGACGATAGGTGGTTGACGGGACATACGTTGGAGTATACCCACTACCTTTCGTGTAGCTATCGTCACTTACATTACTATACAGCCAACATCCAATAACAATAAACACGATACCCACGACTAAAACGATGAGTAGGATTGTTCCCCCACTCACATTGCCTCCTCCATCATTCGTTGGCACGCCGTCCTGTGAAGAATCAGCTGGGAGCACGAATGCACTCTTGTCATACGCAAGTCTAATCGTTGCTCCGTCGAACATGCCAGCCGAGTTCATCGGTGGGTTTACCCATTGCCAAACCACGTTAGCCGCATCGGAATCCGAGGGCGCCGGATCGGTCAACTTGATGATCGTCGGGTCACTGGGAAGTGTCCATAACACCGTCAAGGTGTTCACGACGATTGGGAAATTCCATCCCGCCGGAATGAACTTGAAGGTGACCGTGCCATCCGAGTCGTTTGTGTAGGCCATCTTATTCTGGATGATCGTGAAGTGCAGGTTGAAGCAGTTCCCGTTTTTAGGAAGATTGCCTCTGTCGAAATTCATCTGCACAAATGTACCACCAGAATTCACCGGTTCGGCACTTACAACCATCACACCTTCAGCGCCCCAATCAGTGATGGCGAAGCGCTTGTTAGGTACCCCGATTTGCAGGTATGGGTAATCACCAGGCCAATCGCTTTTAGCGCAGTAGTTCTGCAGCGAATAGGCCATGACGAGCGTCCCATCCGGTTGCGGAGTGATGGCGATCGAGTACTGGTCCAAAATGTCGGGTGGCGTCTGGGCGTGAACGGACGCGTGGGTTGCGGAACCGAGAAGTACCACCGCCAGGATCACGGCAAAAACGATACGCTTGAGGGCGTCCATTTAAGCCTCCTGTGCCAGGGGGCACTGATTCTTGTTTGCAGCCTTCGCGCGGATTTCCCTACAGAGAGGGTGATCCCAAACTCGACTCCACGGAACACGCAGTATGTTGCCAAGTGCTCTTTTGTTGTGTACCCAAGACTGACAGGGAATTACTTCCCCATCAGGAGCTACGGCCATGTTTCCCAGGCAAGCGCCGCATGTCGGCGGATTCATGCCCAAACTGACGCATTGCTCGTCCGTGAGACAACCGGGGCTGGTGAAGTCCAATTCACAACCAAGCCTATTTGCCAACGTCTTCGCGGTGTACAAGTACGCGTAGAGCGCTTTGTTGGAAACCCCACCACCGCTGGCAATCTTCGCCTTTGCGCCACCGGCTGGCAACATGCCCGACACGGTGAAGTAACGCACACCCAATTGGTTATGCAGGAACTTCAAGGTCTCAGTGTAACCGACAACATTATCGATGACGAGCGGTGTGTTCACGCTCACTTCGATACCGGCCTCCATAGCGATATGGATACCATTCATGGTCCGCTTCCACGCGCTCTCACGACCAACCAACGCGTCATGGACGGCAGGATTGGCCGAGTAGACAGTGACCTGCATGACATCCAGTTGTGCCTCGTGCAAACGCCGAGCCAGTTCACGCGTCAACGTTACAGCCGAGGTATTCACGCGGGTCGTGAATTCCTGCGCGTGCCAAACGAGTTCGGGAAGATCCAAACGCTCCAGCGGATCACCACCGGTGAAGCTAATTTGAACCACGCCAGCCGACCAGATCTTGTCGATCACGTCAAACCACTGGTCAGTGGTGAGTTCTTCCTCATGGGTAATCTGCATCGCAGCGCCACGGTTGGCGTAGCATATAATGCACGCATTTGGGCATGCCCACTCGCCATCACGACGCATCGGAGAAACGGCCAGATCCATTCGAACCGGCCCGCGCATGAACTTGGCGTATTCTGCCATAGTCATTTCGTGGCCTTTCAATTCAGGGACCGCTTCCCCTCGGGAAACGCGGAAGATCATGTCTTGTAGATTACCAAGATCCGCAAGAAAACGAGCTTGTGGTTCCTCAGGATACAAGTGGTGCATCTTCCGAGCAGTACGACCGAGAGCGCCGCGAAGCGCTTCTTCGGAAATCTCTTCACCAGGGCGGGCTACCTGTTTCAACTCAAGCATGAACGTACGCAACAGCGTCGCGTTGCCGTGATTGAGCGGAATGACGAACTGCCCATTAATATGGAGCAGACTTGCGTGTCGACGTAGTCCCACTTGTCGCGGTGGAACCAAATGCAGCCGTACAGCATTTTCCGTTACCGGATCCAACGTGCATTGGACCGACGGCGCGTGCGCTTCTTCGAAGCGGCGACGTAGTACGTGCAAGGGATTGATGATTTTCATTGTTCACTCTCCAGTAGGTTAATCCTACTTCTTAGTCTTAAAGATAAGCTCCCCCATCGACGCATTCTCATTGTT
>MFKE01000015.1:3207-8832 GCA_001779455.1 Candidatus Gottesmanbacteria bacterium RIFOXYB1_FULL_47_11
ATACCAACGAGAATTTTTACGATCAACGCCGCAGTGTTGGCGCCAAGAAAAATCAGCGCGATCAAAGGAAACGACGCTGATAATCCGGTAAACCAAACCCACGTCCCGATGATCAAGCCCACCAGGAAAATTGCTGCTTTCACCCATGACTGCAGGGCTTTCCAAAAAACACGAAAGCTCTGGACGTACGGACCATACTTTTGTTCAGACATGGCAATCTCCTTATTCACTAGTGTGGACACAAACTATTCCGAACTTACTATATTTTCAGACACCTCCATTTATTTGTTTGGTCTCGACATCTGTGTGACCATCGTCACAAGGACAGCGACAGCTATCCAAATAATGATGGCCACACAAGGAGATATTTAAAATATTCTTGAAGTTGTTAAAGAGCTATACAAATCTGACTTCTCCATCCGGGGAATAGAAACACCGCGATTGCGGCGTCTAAGAGGCGCAAATGCCCCTTTCCCCAAATTAAAAGAAGCCTGGGGATTTTAGCAGAAATTAGGAACTAAGTCAAAACTATGGGGTATGATTACCGCATCGCCTGAAGTATCCGCTGAAGAGCTACGATGAATGCCGCGGTGCGTAGGTCTGTTTTATACTTTTTTGAGGCGAGCCACACATTTCCCGCTTCTTTCTCCATTTTAGCTTTCAGCTTCCGGTTGACCGCTTCTTTTGTCCAATGAGCCCCCTTCAAGTTCTGCTCCCATTCGAATGCTGACACCGTCACGCCGCCGGAATTGGAAAGCACATCCGGGACAACCGGAATGCCGCGCTTATATAATATAGTATCTGCCTCGGGGGCCGTCGGGCCGTTTGCCATCTCCAAAATGACCTTCGCCTTCACCTTGGGTGCGTTCTCGCGGGTGAGCACGTTTTCAAGAGCCGCAGGCACGAGAATATCCACCGGAAGCTCCAAAAGCTCACGGTTGGTGATGGTTTTCCCTTTCTTGAGGTCACATACCGAACCGGAGCAGTAGCAGCCGGCCAGATAGCCGTTTTTCTTCTTACACTGGAGGGTAAGGGTTGGGCTAAGACCTTCCGGCACATAGATCCCGCCGCGGCTGTCAGATACCGCAACCACGGTAAAACCCGCTTCAGCCAGAAACTTGGCCATGTTATACCCGACGTTTCCGAATCCCTGCACTGCTGCCGTAAGCCGCCCTTGTAACTTCAGGTGTTTCAAAATCGCCTGCAGCACATACAAACCGCCTAAACCAGTTGCTTCTTCGCGCCCTTCACTCCCGCCGTCTTTAATGAGTTTTCCGGTAAACGTCGAACGGAGTTTTTTATCTTTACCTTTTACTGCTTTCATAAATTCATCAAGCATCCATCCCATGATGACACCGTTTGTATTCACGTCCGGCGCCGGCACATCACGGTCCGGCCCAATCACGTCGGCAATTGCACGGGCATATCCGCGGGAGAGCCGTTCAAGTTCCCCCGCTGAAAGTGTTTTTGGATCGACAATAATTCCGCCCTTCCCGCCTCCGAGCGGGAGATCGGCAACTGCGCATTTAACTGCCATCCAAAAAGAAAGAGCTTTCACTTCATCAAGTGACACCTGCGGGTGATACCGGATGCCGCCTTTGTACGGACCGCGCGCATTGTTAAACTGCACACGGTACCCCTGAAATATTTTCAGGTGGCCATTATCCATGGTTACCGGAATGGTTACATTGACAATCCGCTGCGGTTGGGACAACAGAGTGAGGAGTTTGGCTGCATCTTTTTTGGAAAATTTGGCTGCAGCGCGGGCCAGTTGACTCATCGCACTTTCAAATGGATTTATTGTCATGGTAATGTTTGAGTATACGCGACTATAATTTTTTTGCAAGAAGAGGATTATTTTTCGTTTGCATCTGATGCCAGGGTAATGCATTCAGCTCGTAAAGAATCTTCGCCGCCTGTTCACCACTTACGGGTCCAAAACTGGATGTCTCACCATCCTCTACTATTTTCCCGGCATAGCTGACAGTAGAATCCCGATTGATTACTACACCATACATCGCATCTTTTGCCCCGCCGGAATCAGTAACCACGATCACTCTTTTTCCGTTTTCTGCTACACCCCACACTTCCATTGTTCTACCGCCCTCTTTCACGAGTCTCCCCAATTCTGTTGCCCCCATCTTCCCGGTTTGATTAGCTCGAAAAGTGTCGCCAAATAATCGCTCTATAGTTTTAATAAATTTCAATTCTTCTTCGGGAAATCCCTGGACCTGTTCTACACCAATCAACTTGTTTGTTGCAGCATTTTGAAAAAGTTCTCTATATTTATCAGGTTGATGCATACCCTAGTTTAATACCAGAGGGGTTGTGGCTTTGTCAATTGCCAGTTTATCAATAAAACAACTCAAACTTTATTTGGGCGGGAGGAACTCCTATTTGTTGTAACCGCGTTTTCATATCATCAACCATCTGCCGGTTGCCGCAAAGATAGACATCACACTCCTTTAGATTATTTTCGTCTGCAAATACATAATCCTGGACATGACCCCGCTTTCCCTGCCAATTATCCGTAGCCTGTGAGAGCGTCAGAACAAGCCTTAAGGAAGGATGTGAGCTAGAAAATTCCTCAAGCTCTTTTTGCCAAAAAATATCCTCCTCATGCCGTACTCCCCAATAAAGCGTTGTCTCGCCCGAAGGCCGGTCGAGGATCATCGACCGGAACGGGGCAA
This sequence comes from Candidatus Gottesmanbacteria bacterium RIFOXYB1_FULL_47_11, assembly GCA_001779455.1. Taxonomy (GTDB): domain Bacteria; phylum Patescibacteriota; class Microgenomatia; order UBA10105; family UBA927; genus XYB1-FULL-47-11. The sequence goes on from MFKE01000015.1 coordinate 5,898, forward strand.
TTCCCGTGCCGGTTGCCACAAATATCTTCCTGCGAGGACTCTCCTCGTAGGTAAAACTCCCAAGCGGTCCCATAAAAGACATCGGGTCCCCTGCTTTTGCACCCAACGCCCACTGGGAATATACACCACCGGGCCCCACATCATGGGCCAGCAGGATGGAATTCTTCTCCGAGGGCGGCGACGCCACAGACATGCTGCGGTTTACCCCGGGGGCCACGTACAACATGACTGTTTGTCCGGGGAGAAATGTGATTTCGCGGGGCTCTATAAGCTCAAAGTGCTCCAGATACACCCTGCTCGACACTTTCTCAATTGACGTAAGCCTGGATTGAAATTTTTGGGGTTTAGGAAGCAACATATTTTTGCGCGTCAAGGGCTGCCATACAGCCCATGCCCGCGGCAACAACCGCCTGCCGGTACTGGAAGTCCACGCAGTCCCCTGCTGCAAAGACTCCGGGGACATTGGTTGCGGTGTGGAAATCTCCCGGCTTCATCATTCCGTGAACCATTACATATCCTTTTTGATCCAGGTCGATAAATCCCTTCAGAAATTCCGTATTCGGCTTGTGACCGATAGCCAGGAAAACTCCCTGCGCCGGATACACCTCTTCTTTGCCTGTTTCGTTATCTTTTATTTTCACTCCGGTCACCGCGCTGTCGCCCACCACTTCCAGAATCTGTTTGTTCACGAGAAATGTAATCTTTGGATTCTTCTTTGCCCTTTCAAGCATGATGGGGCTTGCACGAAACTCCGCGCGCCGGTGAATGATCGTCACGCGCGTGGCAAAGGTGGTTAAAAAATTTGCCTCTTCCATCGCCGTATCCCCGCCACCAACGACCACCACCTCTTTCCCGCGGAAAAAAAATCCGTCGCAGGTAGCGCATGCCGATACGCCGCGCCCGGCAAGCTTTTTCTCCGACGGCAACCCAAGATATTGTGCGGAGGCGCCGGTTGCGATAATCACGGATTTTCCCTCGAATGTTTTACCGTCCGCGTCAAGAATAAACGTTTTTGTCTTTTCTTGATACTTGATACTTGATACTTGATACGATTCGATTTGGATACCAAATCGAAGCACTTGCGCCTTCATGTCCAGCATCAGCTGCGGCCCCTTAATGCCCTTGGGAAATCCGGGGAAATTTTCAACCTCCGTCGTTGTGGTGAGCTGGCCGCCCTCCTGGATTCCGGTAATAAGGAGTGTCTTTAAAAATGCCCGTGAAGTGTAGAGGGCAGCCGTATATCCCGCCGGCCCCGCTCCGATGATGACGACATCGTACATAAAAATGCGTCACGTGTCAGGAGTCAAGTGTCAAGAAAGAATAAATCATGACACATGATACATGATACATGATACTAATTTATAAGTTTATTAAGCTCACTAAGAAGCGCTTCTTTACTTTGCACACCGATAAACTGCTTCACGACCGCGCCGCTTTTAAAAATCATAAGCGTCGGGATACTCATAATCCCGTACTTTTGGGAGGTTTGCGGATTTTCATCGACGTTTACCTTCCCCACCACTGCCTTCTCCCCTATCTGGCGGGCCACATCCTCCACAATCGGTCCCTGCGTCTGACACGGACCGCACCATACTGCCCAAAAATCCACAAGCACCGGTTTAGTACTTTTCAACACCAGCTGTTCGAACGTTGCATCGGTTATTGTTATATCACTCATAGTCCTCCTTAAGGATCACTAGTGTACCATGTGTATTTTTATTGTACAATATTATTCTTATGCGAATATTTTTCGCCGGACCACTCACGGATCTAAAGAATCCGGACGCTACCAAAGCGTTTTATACGCAGCTTGCCGACACCGCAAAACATCGTGGCTGTGACTACTTTTGGGCATTCTTAAACGGCACGGATCCTATCAAGAACCCTGACGTATCGCCCAAAAAAGTCTACCAGGTGGATACAAAAGAGCTCTCCCGGAGCGATATCATGGTCGCATATTTAGGTGAGCCCTCAACCGGTACCGGCATTGAAATCGAATTTGCCCGCACACACCACATTCCGGTCTATATCCTCTACGAAAAAGGCAAAAAAATCTCCCGCATGCTGAGAGGATGCCCCGCAGTTAAAAAAGAGCTGGTGTTTACATCCCGGAGTGACGCCCTTACCCGATTTGATACCCTGCTTTCACGACTACGTCCTTAACCGCCTGTTCCCTGATCTTTTTCTCATCAAATTCCACCTCAAGCGTTTGTTTGGCATAACTGCATATAGCCTTCACTCCCGCGTCTTCCAAATCGCTTTCAATCATGAGCGCACAACTCGTGCAGTGCATCCCGTCAATCTTAAATGTTTTTTTCGTCATATTAATCCTCCACAATAAATGCCCCGGTATACATGCCCATACTACAACTGTATCCGAGTGTCCCGGTTTTTTGCGGCGTAAATTCAATCGTCTCATTCCCTGTGGCCGGCAGCACTTTGGAAAGTGCCAGGTCCGGTATCGTAAATGCTCTGGCACACCCCAATGTATTGTCGGTAGTCAAGGTGAGCCGGACAGGAACGCCGCGCTTTAACACCGTTGCGCTTGCCGTATACCCGTTGTTTTTCACCGTAATCGTAACCTCCTGTACTCCGCCGGTCACCGGGGCACTGCTGCCCACGGCGACTTCCCCTGTTGCCACACGCCAATAATTCTGCAGCGTGTACGGTGAGCCCATAAGCCCCAATCCCCCGTTTATCGCAAAGAGGGCAAACACGCCGATAAGTGCCGCGGCAACATACGAAAATACCTTTTTTTGTAAAAGCTCAACCACGGTTGCGCCGAGTATAAAGAAGACCGGGCTTGTGCCGAGGATGAACGCTGCCATAATAGCCGCCCCCGTCCACGGGCTCCCCGATGCAACCGCCACCGCCATCGTCGCCTGCGTCACGCCGCACGGGAGAAGAACGGTCAAAAACCCAAGGATGGCAGGCG
>MFKE01000015.1:8848-16676 GCA_001779455.1 Candidatus Gottesmanbacteria bacterium RIFOXYB1_FULL_47_11
CCGACTCGTGTTTTTCATCAACCGGAATGCCCACCGCGGAGGCTGAATAACCACATACCGGAATATTGGATGCGCATCGATCATGCGCAGGGCCGTTGCGACCATAAAAAGCCCTGCTCCAATCTGCACCCATCCCAATAGCTTCGGCGTCAGCGTTAAGGTGGCGCCGGCTAGTCCGAGGAAAAATCCCAGAAGTGTATATGCCGCGAGTTTGAAAACGACAAAAACCAAAACCGGGGAAAAACGATGTTGTTTTTCTGCAACTGCCGTTGCCAAAAGCCCCCCCTGCACCGCCAAACAGGATATACCGCCGGTTGTTAGCCCTGTCAGAAATGAAAGCCAGAGTATTGACATAGTATTTGAACAAGTGTATTATATCCCCATAGGGGGGATAAAAGTCAATATGCCTAAAGGTATACCAAGAGACCAATCTGTTCAACACGCTATTCTCCATCGTTTTCAGATTATCGATGGTAACGTATCGCGGATTATCGATATGGTGAAACACGGTGAATACTGCATTGATATCATCCATCAAACAATGGCTGTGGAATCAGCGCTCAAAAAGGTAAACCAACTCATACTCAAAAATCATATGGAAACGTGCGTTGCGGCGGAAATCAAAAAGGGTAATACCGATGAAGTAATTGCAGAAGTTATGAGGGTGATGGAGAAAAAATAATGGACAAACTTATTGTCACCATAGCAGGAATCGGGCTTATTGCCTTTATCTACTGGTTTTTCTTCGGAAAAAAGAAATAATATGAAAACATCCTTCCCCATCGTAGGCATGCACTGTGCAAGCTGTGCAAGCCTGATTGAAAAAAAATTGAAAAAAACTCCGGGCGTGACTGCCGCTGCAGTTAATTACGGCAGCGAGCAAGCGGTGGTAGAGGGAGACACCACGGTCACCCCCTCCGTATTATCCTCAGCCGTCTCGGATATCGGCTACAAGGCAATCTTTTCGGACGATCCTACGGTAAAAGATCAGGCCAAAACGAGTGAACTGCGCCTATTACAGCGCAAGGTAGTCGTTTCGACGACACTGACTATTCTTATTCTCATCGGAAGTCTTCCGCATATGCTTCCGGGTTATTTTATGTATCTGGAGCTCCCCGCGTGGGTGCTGCTTCTTTTGACTCTCCCGGTCCAATTTTGGGCCGGCCGGGATTTTTATCTGGCTACCTGGTCCGGACTCAAAAACAGAGCGGCAAGTATGGATACGCTTATTACAATCGGCACATCTGCCGCATTTGGCTATTCACTGGCCATTACCCTGTTGGGCCCACAAATGACCACGTGGGGATTCCCCAAAACGCTCTACTTTGACGTTGCCTCAGTCGTCGTCACGCTCATTTTACTGGGGCGGGTATTGGAGGCCAGAGCCAAGGCCCATACCGGGGATGCCATCAAAAAACTTCTGCATCTCTCTGCCAAAACCGCCCGCGTTGTACGCGACGGCCGGGAGACGGACATTCCGATTGAAAACGTGAAAGTCGGCGACATCATCCGTGTCCGGCCGGGAGAAAAAATTCCGGTTGACGGAAAAATTACGGACGGATTTTCCGGTATCGATGAATCCATGATCACCGGCGAATCCATACCGGTGGAAAAAAAGGCCGGAGATATGGTTATCGGCGCCACAATCAACAAAACCGGAACATTTCTTTTTGTCGCCACAAAAGTAGGAAGCGCGACCATGCTTTCACAAATTATCCGTATGGTAGGTGAAGCCCAAAGCTCCCGCGCTCCCATTGCCCGGCTTGCAGACACCGTATCGTCCTACTTTGTACCGATTGTTCTTATGCTCGGGGTCGCGACATTCATCGTATGGTTTGATACGGGGACATTTATTCAGGCGTTTACCAATATGATTGCCGTCCTCATTATCGCCTGCCCGTGTGCCATGGGTCTTGCCACCCCTACGGCAATTATGGTGGGAACAGGCAAAGGGGCCGAGCACGGCATTCTTATTAAGAATGCGGAAAGCCTGGAAATTGCAAATAAAATAACCGTGGCGGTTTTTGATAAAACAGGTACGCTCACGCAAGGCAAACCCGTGGTCACGGACATCGTCCCCCCTTCGGTTTTACCCATAGCAGCAGCTCTTGAAAAAGGATCGGAGCATTCCCTTGCCGCAGCGATACTGGAAAAAGCCGGTGATCAAGCTCTTGCGCCGGTGACCAAATTCAAAGCTGTTCCGGGGGTCGGAATTTCGGGAGTAATCCGCGGCAAAGAATACGTTTTCGGGAAACCGAAACAAGCGTACCCTGATATGGAACAACAGGGAAAAACGGTCATGGAGCTCACCCAAAAGGGAAAAACGCTTGGCATTATCGCGGTTGCCGATACGCTGAAGCCGGAAGCCAAAGAGACGGTGGCGCATCTTGAATCTATGGGTGTTACTGTTTGGATGGTGACAGGCGACAACCAGCGGACGGCCCGGGCCATCGCCAAACAAGCGGGCATTACCAATGTTCTTGCGGGCGTTTTACCGGATCAAAAAGCGCAGAATATTAATCAGTTAAAGAAAAACGGCCATGTAGTGGCGTTTGTCGGCGACGGCATCAATGATGCGCCCGCCCTTGCTGCAGCTACGGTCGGGATTGCTATGGGAACAGGTACAGATGTGGCTATAGAGTCTGCCGGAATTACATTATTGAACAAAAATCTTACCAGTGTCATTTCTGCGATTAAATTATCGCGGGCAACCCTTTCCATCATTAAACAAAACCTCTTTTGGGCATTTGGATATAATGTCATCCTCATTCCGGTTGCCATGGGTGTGCTCTACCCCGTTGCCGGGATATTTTTAAACCCAGCCCTTGCCGCATTTGCCATGGCGGCGTCAAGCATCTCCGTCGTGACCAATTCGTTGCGGCTCAAAACAGTAAAATTGTCATAACCTATGACGCCTCTGCAGGAACAAACCTATCTACTACTCAAAACCGTTCCGCCGGGCCGCGTAACAACGTATAAGGCGCTTGCAGATGCACTCGGGACACGCGCATACCGCACCATCGGTCAATTTATGAAACGGAATCCGTACGCCCCGGGAGTGCCGTGTCACCGGGTGGTTGCCGCGAGCGGCACAATCGGCGGATTCATGGGAAAAACGGACGGGAAGGAAATTGCCAAGAAAATCCGGTTACTGCGATCGGAAGGAGTCCGGATCCGGCGACATCGCGTCGTGGATTTTACTTCCGTCGTATTCACGTTTCAATGACTATATGCGGCGAGTTCCGTTTCAAGATCCCGCATACACGGAATGACCAGTCGGCGTTTCCGATATTCGATAATACCCCGCTCTTTCAGTGTTTCTACATGAATACTGGCAGTTTCGCGCGTGGTACCGACCCAGGCGGAAATCTCCCGGTGCGTTACCGGCACCGACAAGACGACTACAGTCCCCTCCCTCACCCCAAGATTGTGTGCAAGATACAAAAGGAGAAAAATAATCCTGGTGTATGCATCGTGCATAATCAGATATTCCATCCGCCGCATCATCCCGCTCACCCCCAACAGCAACCTGCTGGTTAGGTTGTACACAACATCAGGGTGTGTATGAAGAAATGCGAGCGTTACCTCTTTGGGTGCCCGCCACAACTCAACAGCGGTAATGGCCTCGTAATAATAGGCGTTCGGGGTGTTGTTTATTGTCCACGTCATGGGGAAAAACGAATGCGGCTTAAAAATATGGATCATAAATACCGCTCCGGTCGTCCCAATGACATACTGCCGCACGTATCCGCGGGTTATAAAAAATACGCCTTGCGGCGTATCGTCAGCCCGGATGATGATTTCACATTTTTTTAATTTTATCCTCGTATATTGCTCAAAAAATGACGTAAGCGCGGCCACCGGTGCCTGACACATAGTTCAACTATATCCCACTTCCGTCAACATATGTTTACACGCCACACGATTTTCTGTATATAATACATATATATGCAAAAACAATCCGTTGTTCTCAACCGTATTATGTTTGTCCTTGCTATCGCGGGGATTATTATGGCCGTCTATGTGACCCAGAGCTTTCTGCGGCAAGTCGGGATTGTCTGTGTCACCTCCGGCTGTGAACTGGTACGCAAAAACCCCGCAAGCTATCTCTGGGGTGTCCCTGTCCCTGCCGTCGGCTTAGTGGGATATTCCATTATCGCGCTACTGGCATTTATGCGTACGACCAATCCGGCCAAAGGATTATTGAAAGGAATTCTGGGAATGACCGCGTTCGGTGTGGCATTTACCACATGGTTTACCTACACGGAACTGTTTATCATAAAAGGCGTCTGTATGTGGTGCGCCATCTCTACCGTCAACATGTTTGTTCTCTTTGGTATTGCAATCAAAAGCTATAGGAGTCCCCATGTTTGATTTAACGGGAAAAGTCGCCCTCGTCACCGGTGCGTCAAGCGGCATGGGGAGGGCAACAGCTCTTGCCCTCGCCACCCAGGGGGCGAAGGTCGTGGTTGCTGCCCGGCGATTGGACAAACTTCAGACGCTCGTTGCTGAAATCAAAAATCACGGTAAAGATGCCCTTGCCGTCCAGATGGACGTGACCAAAAAATCAGAGGTCGATGCGGCGGTTGCGGCCGCAGTAAGTGCGTTCGGGCGCTTAGATATCCTCGTCAATAACGCCGGGGCCCTGGACTACTCCCCTTTCCTTACCATGACGGAAGAGAAATGGGATTTGATTATCGACACAAACCTCAAAGGATATTTTTATGCAGCCCAGGCCGCAGCCCGCGAGATGGAAAAAAATAAATGGGGCCGCATCATCAATATTGCGTCTGTTGCATCCGGCGGCGCCGGCATCGGAATGGCAAGTCTTGTTCACTATACGGCCAGTAAAGGCGGCGTCATCGGGATGACGGAGGCCCTTGCTGCAGAACTGGGGCAATATAATATTTTGGTCAATGCAATCGGCCCGGGAGGCATTGATACGGAAATGACTAAGGGGGCGGATATATCATCATTTGCCGCCCGGTTATCTATCAAGCGCATGGGTAAGCCGGAAGAAATTGCCGCAGCAGTCGTGTATTTTGCGTCTGACGAAGCTTCCTATACCACCGGTACAACGCTCTATGTAGACGGCGGATGGCTTGCTCAATAATTGTGTGCTACTATGGGTATAGAAACTGTCTGGACAGGAGGTGATACTTATGGCAAAGAAAAAATTTACGCATAAACTCGACATGATGAGTATCACCGTGTTGTTGGTAATGGCTATTTTTGGCGGACTGATCGGATATTATATCGGCGTATCATCAGGGGCTAATCAAATACTCACTACCATGCAAACACTTCCATAACAGGCGTTGAACATGTTTAACCTAAAAAATCCCACACACGTGGGATTTTTTGGTGAAAAAATCTGAGATTTAACGTTCTTTTGTTTTCAACGCAGGAGCCTCTGATGGCTCTGGTGGCAAATTTCTCAAGATTCGGTAATATTTGTCCGAAATAGCTTGTTTTTCACCGAAAGATACCAGGCTCCTGCGAACAATATTTGCAGCCCTTGTTACAATATTATTTGTCAAACCAAGATCCATTGCAAACGTCCGCCATTCACCCGGTTTCCATCCGTGATTCATGGTTCCGATCATATATCACTTGAAAGTTGTGTGCAAGATGCAGCTGTCAACTATTACAAATACAGCGCGACCGTCATGTTCCAGAAGACGTGGACGAGGATAGGCGCCACAAGTGACCCGGTGTTATAAAAAAGAAGGCTATTGGCCATCGCAAGGATAAAATCAGTCACAAAAAACAGAACGAGTGTCATCCCCTCCAGCCGGTTGGATGTCACAAGGATCGGAATATGGATGGCCATAAACATGAAAGAGGAGAGAATGGCAGCCCAGGGTAAATTTCTTGTTTTTTCCAGAATCCGGTTAAAAATAAACCCGCGCGACAGTATTTCTTCGGAAATGGCCGTCGCCAGGGAAATAATGATGAGATAAAAGCCGTACTCTTTAAACGCCGCAATCGGTGTTACATCCAGTGTTCCGTATTTGATGGCATGCGTCACCATGCCTTCGATGGCAAATATGATGCCGAATCCCAAACCGATGTAGATACTCGAAAATAAATTTCTTTTGGTAATTCCGATGGTTTCCAGGGTATTTCTTTCTTTTTTCAGCACATACCAGAGGACCGGCACGACAAATACAAGAGGCTTGAAGATAAACTCATCCACAGACTCGGGAAAATGGACAAAATACCGGTAGAGCCCCCATGCAAGCAGAATCCATGCCCACAGCCGGTAGACGGGAGACAGAGTGGATATTTCAGGTTTTTTCATTGCCATACTTCTACAATACCTCAGTTCTTCGGGTATGTGCAAGGGGTCACCCGACTCCGAGAATTTCGACGAGTTCGCTCATCGTGTTGACGATTGTCTTTGCCAGTTCTACCGCCTGCTCCCGGGTTAAGCTCCGGTAGTTGTGGGGAAAATAGTGAAACACCAAATTCCTCCCCTCTTTCCATATACGCCAGAGGCGGGCTGCAAGCTCTTTGCCGTGCCGATTGCTTATCTGCGCATAAGCGCTCCTTGGCCCAAGGCGACGGACGAGATTCGGAGAGAGTACTTTGCCGATACGAAAGTGATCGCTGTGATATTCACGCGGCGTAATGATGTTGGCATCCAAAAACGCTTTTTTCAGGAACCCTTCGTACAGTTTGGCAAACGGGAACACCACATAGGAGAAATCCGTCGGTGCCGGGTCATGGTGACGGATGCTATCTTCGACAAGAAATTCTCCATCCTGAAGAAGCGCCTGCATATCAGGCGCCAAATACTGCCACAGGCGGGAGGATTCAGGTATCATGCCCACGCAATAAATAAATACGTTTCAATAAGGAAGATGAAAGTAAACAGAGGGAGTCCCCACTCTGCAAGAATTGGCGGATACCACTGCACCAAGGCGCCCGTCACCTGCCGCTCTCCTATCTGCCAAAGAATGAGCGTCAAATAGAGCGACAACACCAGTCCCTGTGCAATCCGCGCCCCGGAAGACGTTGCGATAAAAAGGGATACAACGACAAAACCGATGAGAAACACGAAACTCCGGAATGGCGACGGCGACAGCGCGAAAAACACCTCTGCAGCATCCAAAAAATACACGCCGACAGCGCCGCCGACAAAAAACCAGATGGCAGATATCGGCGGATGAATTTGCCACTTGAGGAACCCGACCAAAAGCAAATATCCCAGGGACATAAACAGAAACAGTGTCGGCTTCCGTTTAATAATCGCAAAAATGTTATCCATGCTCCCCTTCCCTCAGTTTTTTCATTTTCCACATAAAAAGTTTGGGTTTGCTGTTGGCGTTTGCGTCTTTTACAAAAGACATCGCTTTTTCCAGTATAGCGCGGGGGACGGTTTTGGCAAGCCTGATGTAGAGCGATTTGTGCTTATAATCACCCAGAGACTCCGCAAGGTAAATGCCGTAGGACTGGAATTCACGGGAAATGTATTTATCCTCAAGCGGATTGAATTTTTTGAGGATATCACCGATATTTTGCATGTTAATTAAACCGATTCATGGCGCCGGCAATACCCTTGTTGATTGCCAATTGCACTGCTTCCGTCCCGTGTTTAATCAGGTGTTTAAACGTACCCGCTTCGTTTTGGCGGAAGCGCGACAGCACAAAAGAAATGACCGACCCGCGGCCCTCTCCGGCGCGTCCGATACCCAACCGGAACCGCACAAATTCGTCACTTCCCAGTTCCCCGATGATGGACTGGACCCCGTTGTGACCCGCACTGCTGCCTTTTTCACGGATTTTGATTTTTCCGAGAGGTAAATCGATATCATCATGGATG
>MFKE01000016.1:0-445 GCA_001779455.1 Candidatus Gottesmanbacteria bacterium RIFOXYB1_FULL_47_11
CCGCTTTCCGTTCTTTCCCGTATGAATTTGGGACAACTTCTGGAAGCGCATTTGGGTCTTGCGGCACAAAAACTTGACGTAAAAATTGCGCTTCCCGTATTTGAACACCGGAGTGAGGATGACCTGGTTGCGAAACTCAAAGAAGCAGGCGTTCCCGTTTCCGGTAAGAGTACCCTCTATGACGGACGGACGGGAGAGCCGTACAAAGAGCCCATTGTGGTCGGAGTCGGGTACATTATGAAACTTATCCACATGGTGGAGGATAAGACACACGCGCGTTCTACCGGCCCGTATTCACTCGTGACACAGCAACCTCTCGGCGGTAAGGCACAAATGGGAGGTCAACGGCTCGGAGAAATGGAAGTATGGGCACTTGAATCACACCGTGCCGCGCATGTCCTCCAGGAGATGTTGACCATTAAATCAGATGATGTGGTCGGGCGCG
>MFKE01000016.1:472-3413 GCA_001779455.1 Candidatus Gottesmanbacteria bacterium RIFOXYB1_FULL_47_11
GAACCGATATCCCGCAGTCTACTATCCCGGAGTCATTTAAGGTACTTGTAAAAGAATTACAGGCTTTGGGATTGAATGTCAATCCGACCGGCGTGGTATCAGCAAAGCCGGTTGTTCCGACAGCTACCGTTAGCGAAGATATTGTGAAAAAAGAAGCGGATGAGATAGCCCGTGCAAGCGGTCAGGAAACAGTTGCGGAAGCGGCACCCGCCGCTGCGGCAGAAGCAGCGCCTGAAGCAGAGGGGGCACAAGCCTAAGGAGACTCATATGGATAAAAAAGCGACATTTGCAAATATTGTTGATTTTTCAGGACTCAAGATCACCCTCGCATCACCGGAGGAAATCAAAGCATGGTCATACGGTGAAGTGACCAAACCCGAAACAATCAATTACCGTACGCTCAAGCCTGAAAAAGACGGTTTATTTGATGAGCGCATCTTCGGCCCGACCAAAGATTGGGAATGTTATTGCGGTAAATACAAACGAATCCGGTACCGCGGCATTGTCTGTGATAAGTGCGGGGTAGAAGTGACCCAGTCGAAAGTACGGCGTGAGCGCATGGGGCATATCGCTCTTGTTGCGCCCGTTGCCCACGTGTGGTATTTCAAAGGAGCGCCGTCCAAGCTCTCACTACTCCTGGATATCAGCCCCAGAGCGCTCGAGGAAGTGATTTATTTTGCACAATATCTTGTTACCCACGTTGATGAAGAAAAACGAAAATCAGTACTTGGCAGCTTAACGACGCTCGGTAAACAACGGATGGATGAAGTAGACAAACGGATCCGTCAGGAAACGGAGAAGATTTCCCGGCAGTATGCCGCCGACCGCGAAAATGTAAAAGACCGCCTGAGCGCAGCGGAAGCCCGCGACATGGCAATATCAGAGTTGTCACTCAAGGAAAAGCAGGAAACATCACGTCTTGAAGAACAGGGAGCGACGGAAAAGGAGAAAATTAAAGAAATTGTCGATCAGCTTATCACTATCGTGAAATCCGTCCGGCAGCTTACGACGCTTACCGAAGATGAATACCTGCGGCTGTATGAATATGATTCTGCAGGCTGTTTTGATGTCGGCATGGGGGCAGAAGCTGTGGCAGAGGTTATCAAAAAAATTGATCTTGATAAGCTTGCGGCGCTCCTTCGTGAAGAAATCCAGAATACCAGCGGACAGAGACATATCAAAGCAACCAAACGTCTCCGGCTGGTTGACGGCATGCGTAAGGCAAATATCAAATCATCCTGGATGATTTTAAACACGCTTCCGGTTATTCCACCGGATTTGCGTCCCATGGTTCAGCTGACCGGCGGCCGGTTTGCCACCAGCGACCTCAACGACCTGTACCGCCGCGTGATAAACCGCAATAACCGCCTGAAACACCTTATGGATCTGGGCGCGCCGGAAATTATTCTCCGCAACGAAAACCGCATGCTTCAGGAGGCGGTAGACAGCTTGATTGATGTGACGCAGCGCCCGAGCTCCAGAGCAGTGATTGCTCCTCTGCGGTCGCTTTCTGACATGCTTCGCGGTAAACAGGGCCGGTTCCGTCAGAATCTTCTCGGAAAACGCGTTGATTATTCGGGTAGGTCCGTCATCATTGTGGGACCGGAGTTAAATCTCACACAATGCGGCATTCCCAAAGAAATGGCACTGGAAATGTTTAAGCCGTTTGTCCTTCGTGAACTTATCGTCCGTGGTATTGCGCCCAATGTAAAAAATGCAAAGAATGTGCTTGAGCGCAGGACCCCGGAAGTGTTTGATATTCTTGAAGAAATTACCAAAAATCATCCGGTACTCTTAAACCGTGCGCCGACGCTGCATAAGCTCGGTATTCAGGCGTTTTACCCGATCCTTATCGAAGGATCAGCAATCCGAATACACCCGTGTGTATGTGCCGGGTACAACGCTGATTTCGACGGAGATCAAATGGCTGTGCACATCCCGCTTTCCGGGGAATCGCAGCATGAAGCAATTCATCTGATGCTTCCCACGCATAACCTTCTGAAGCCGGCAGACGGATCTCCGATTACGGTCCCCAACAAAGAGATGGTTCTGGGCTGTTACTACCTGACAACCGTAGATATTACTGCTCCGTCGGATGAGAAAGAACTTCGGGTGTTTGCAAGCGCGGAAGAGACCGTATTTGCATATCAGAAAGATCAAATCCCGCTTCGGGCGCCCATCCGGGTATGGGTAAAAGGCGAGGTTATCGTTACGACCGTCGGGAGAGTGTTGTTTAACGAGATCCTTCCCGCGGAGCTTCAGTTTATGAATGCCCCGGTGAAATCCGCAACCGTTAAGTCCATTATTACCAAGGCGCTGAAACTCTATTTGCGTGAAGAAGTTGTTGTGCTCATTGATGCAATAAAAAATATCGGTTTCTGGGGAGCAACCATTTGTGGCGGACTTTCCGTTTCCGTGTTTGACTGTATCATGATTGATGAAAAACCGGGGATTGTCAATGATGCAGAAAAGAAAGTTGCGGAAGTTGACGAAAATTACCAGCAGGGATTGATTACTCTTGAAGAAAAGAAACGGCTTTCCAATGAAATTTGGATCGAAGTTACCGAACGATTGGCAGATATGACATGGCAAAAAATGCCGGTAAATAACCCGGTCAAGATGATTATCGACTCCGGCAGCGCCCGTGCATCCAAAGATCAGCTTAAACAGCTGTCCGCCATCAAAGGTCTTGTTGTAGATCCTTTGGGGAAGATTGTCGAACTTCCGACGAAGAGTAATTATCGCGAAGGTCTTTCTATTTTTGAATATGTAACCTCGACCCGCGGGTCCCGTAAAGGACTTACGGATTCCGCGCTAAAAACAGCAGACGCAGGATATCTGACGCGCAGACTTGTGGATGTTTCCCATGACATGATTGTCCGCGTGGATGATTGTGGTACAAGTGAGGGGTGGGAAGTCCTCCGGAAAGAAGACCGTCAGG
>MFKE01000016.1:3447-12678 GCA_001779455.1 Candidatus Gottesmanbacteria bacterium RIFOXYB1_FULL_47_11
GTGATAGGGCGATATGCAGCAGCAGACATCACGGCTGCCAACAGCAAAAAGATATTAATTGCAAAAGGCGAAGAAATTACAGAAGAGAACGCCAAACTTTTGGATGAGCATGACGTTCAGTCAGTACTGGTCCGAAGCGCGATCAGCTGTCAGGCGCCGGTCGGGATGTGTGCCAAGTGCTACGGACATGATCTGGGTGCAGACGCGCAGGTTGAGATAGGGACTCCTGTCGGTGTCATAGCCGCCCAGTCTATCGGAGAACCGGGAACACAGCTGACCATGCGTGTCCGTCATGCCGGAGGCATTGTGGGACTTGACGTGACACAGGGGTTACCGCGTGTTGAAGAATTATTTGAAGTCCGCACGCCGCGCGTACTTTCGCCGATCAGCGAAATTGCTGGCAAAGTAGAAGTTACCGAAACGGATGCGGGTTACAAAGTGCAGGTGCGAAATACCACAATCAAGCCGCCGGAAGAACGTGAATACGTGATCCCTCTAATGAGTGAACTTAAGGTAAAAGAAGGCGATCTCGTCGCCGCCGGAGACCAGCTTTCAAGCGGATATTTGGATATTAAAGAAGTGCTTCAGGTGCGCGGACTCCGCGGAGCGCAAAAGTATCTGATTACGGAAATCCAGCGTGTATACGAGTCACAGGGTATCCAGATTGCGGATAAGCATTTTGAAGTGATTGTACGCAAAATGAGCGACAAGGTCCGTGTGGACACAAGCGGGGACACCATGCTCCTCCCGGGAGAAATGGTTGACCGTATGCGCTTCCAGGAGGAAAATGCACGGGTACTTGCAGCAGGCGGGGAACCGGCGACGGCCCAGATCGTCATGCTTGGTATTACCCGCGCCAGCTTGTTTACAGAGTCATGGCTCTCTGCTGCATCTTTTCAGGAAACGACAAACGTACTCACCGATGCGGCTCTCGCTGCCAAAGAAGATAAGTTGCTGGGGCTCAAGGAAAACGTTATAATCGGACGTCTGATACCGGTTTCTCCGGATCGGGCAATGATGAAAAGTCAGTAACTAAGGTATGCCGACAATCAATCAACTAATTAAATACGGGCGACACTCCCGGGGTAAAAAGATCAAAGCTACGGCTCTCCGTAAGTTTTTTAATGCAAAAGACAGGATTACGAAGCAGGTGCCGGCTCCTTTTAAACGGGGAGTGGTGACACTGGTCAAAACCATGACGCCGAAAAAGCCCAACTCGGCTCTGCGGAAAGTTGCCCGCGTCCGCCTGTCGAATAAACAGGAAGTGACGGCGTATATACCGGGTATCGGACACGAGCTTACGGAACACGCAATTGTCCTTATCCGGGGTGGGCGCGTACCGGATCTTCCCGGAGTGAAATATCACATTGTCCGCGGAAAATACGATATGAGCGGCGTCGCCAACCGTAAACAAGGCCGTTCGCGCTACGGAGCCAAATCAGGAGGGCCGGGGCCTTCAGTTGCGGCTGCAAGCTGACATTTATTTAAATACTAATCTATGCGTTCAGGACGTGTTACCAAAAAAGTACTTGAAGCCGATCCGGTATACGGAAACCGGCTTCTTACCCGTTTTATCAACCGGGTAATGCACAGCGGCAAAAAACACGTGGCGGAAGATGTCGTGTACAAAGCGCTTGATCTTGTCAAAGAAAAAGGCGAAGATCCGATTAAAGTATTTGAAACCGCTATAAATACCGTCGGCCCCAAAATGGAAGTGAAAGCCCGCCGTGTGGGAGGGGCTTCATACCAGGTGCCGACAGAAGTCCGCGGAGACCGCAGGATGGCTCTATCCATGCGATGGATCGTGCAATTTGCCAACAAAAGAAGCAGTCGCGAGTACAAAGGGTTTTCCGCCAAACTGGCCGCAGAACTGTTGGATGCCTCCCACGGGCAGGGAGAAGCGATCAAGAAACGTGATACCATCCACCGCATGGCCGAGGCAAACCGCGCATTTGCTCACTTCAAGTGGTAAACTTTTCCTCCTGAGAGTATTTCGTGATAGCATAGAATAAGAATATGAAAATACTCGTTGTTTTCATCGGAATCTGTGCAATTATGTTCTATTTCTTTTATCCGCCCGTAAATAGCGAGCGGTTATGTTACGAGAACTCCGAGCGGAATTTAAATCAAATCTCGGTCAACATGCTTAATCAGCGGTCATCCAAGGATACGAAGTGCCGCGATGTCAGCGATGTTATTTCCGCGCTGGAAAGTTGTATCGTAGATGCTACAAAATCCAGCAGCATCGCGCCCTACGCAAACGATACCATTCTGCGGGTAGTTGCGCTTCTGCGCCCGTATGCAAAAAACCTCTGGGTTCTCAAAGAGGAACATAACAGTGCGTGCGTAGACTTTTTTTGGTACCAGCTGCCGTAATATGGATATACGTACACTATTTAATTGGGTTGATTGGGTGATCATTGCGGGAGTCGTCTATTATGGATTTGTCGGATGGAACGTGGGATTTGCGGATTTGGGTGTAAGCTTTATCACCTTCGCCATATCGCTGTTTCTTGCGGTTAAATTCCATCAGCCGGTCGGCGACTTTCTGTCCCAGAAATTCGGGGTACCGGAGACATGGACGACGGTTCTGGGATATATCATTGTCGGATTTATTGCAGAGGCAATCCTCGCGGAACTTGCATCCGTACTCATCCGCTTAGTGCCAAAAAAGGTAATTTCTTCGAAGTTCAACAAATGGTTTGGCATCGTGATTTCGGTATTTAACGGGCTGGTTATTGTTTCATTTTTCCTTCTGGTTATCATGGCGCTGCCTCTTCGGGGGACAGTGAAACAGGACATAAAGAGCTCCCGGATCGGCAACTGGCTGGTGGTTCAGGCAGAGAAGATAGGCGGACCAGTCAAAACGTCTATTAACCAAATGCGCGATACGGCAATCTCATTTCTGACTGTTGACCCGGAATCCAAAGAATCTATTTCGCTTGATATTTCTCCCAAGGACAGTGAGTATGTAATGGATAAAGCCGCGGAAGGGAAAATGCTTGAGCTAGTGAACGGCGAGCGGAAAAAAGCCGGGATAGCGCCGCTGGTGATAAGCTTCGAAATTACACCTGTAGCGCGGGCGCACAGCAAAGATATGTTCCAGCGGCGGTATTTTTCGCATGTGACGCCGGACGGGCTGACACCGGCGGACCGCTTAAGCCGCGCAAACATTAATTTTGCTCTTGCCGGCGAAAACATCGCATATACGCCGGATCTTGAAACCGCCCACGCTGGGCTTATGAACAGTCCCGGTCACAAAGAGAATATTCTCGACCCGTCATTCCACCGCGTCGGCATCGGGATCATTTCAACGAGTAGCTGGGGCATGATGGTAACCCAGGATTTTACGAACTAACCTCGAAAGAAGAAATAATTATCGTATGAATTTACGATATTCTTGGGCGCGGGCTTGACTGACCCATCCTAAACCAACTGGCCTTGGTTGTTGCCAGATGTGTAAAATATTAGCCTCAGGATATTTTCCCTGCAGCCCGCGAAGTGCAACAACATCTTCCATTGCGGTTATCAGCCAGTCTTTGTGATCAATATATTCGGTGACTCCGATTCTGTGCAGATACGCCGTAGTTATCCGTTCAATACCGTGACACACGGCGAAATCAATATTTATTTTTGGATCTTCAGCTCCCTTCACAAATCCCCAAATGACTTTATCTGCCCGGGGATCCCCGTCTCTGGGTGTCCAATTAGGATCTTCTTTTCTTAAATTCCACGCATTTCCCATCATAGTAGCGAGTTGTTCAATTCCCTTTCTATTTTCAGGTAAATATACATCTCCTGCATGTCGGACGATTTTGAGAATTTCATTTCTGTGAGGCTTCATATGTTCTATAAACTCATGAGCACCACGTTTTTTTTGAAGTTTTTCATTAACCTGTTGAATAACATCAAGTTCCTGTGGGGTTAAGGTAAAAAGATGTTTGATCGTCATATGATATTGGGCAAATGTTCTAAGGACCATTTCTTTTTTGTGGCGAGCCATTTCCATAGATCCACGAAGTATTGGTGTTTTCGCCACATCGTATTGTCCAAATTGAATAATATTTTTTCCTGCTGTCTCGATAAGATTATTCATACCTTCTGGAAGTATATCACAAACTTTGGGTTTATTATTGATATGGTGGTACAATATTTGTTGTGAAAGAATTAAAACTTGTTATTCAAATTCACTGCCCGACGAAAGATATTATTGATTTCTGTTTGGATCCGAAAAACACTCCGAAATGGATTCACTCGATTGTTATTGAGCAAACCAACGAATGGCCGCCGCGCGTAGGTACAATTTACCGGAATCAGAATATAAATGGTGTATGGTCGGAATATAAAGTGGTTACGTTTAAAGAGGACATGTTTGAATTACTATCAACGACCTCGACCTACCACGTGCGCTACACCCTTCGCCCTCTTGATACTGTCACCTCAGAGCTTGAATATTTTGAATGGATGGAAGAAGGGGAGCTAGCTCAACCGTTTACCCTCGATATTCTGAAGAAATTGAAAACTGTACTTGAACAGCGGTGATTATGTTACCTAAAAAAGTTTCGTGGATACTGCTGACGCTCTACTTTATTTTTGATAGTGTCGTGTCCTATGTTGCTGTAACGCGGATGGGCGGGAGGGAGCTAAATTCCGTGATTGCGCCGTTTGTCGAAAACTATCCGCTCTTATATTTCCTTTGCATCCCGTTGGAACTTATCGGAGCGTATTTTATCGTTTTACTGCTTCGCAGGTGGTTTGATGAAAAAATTATCCTGACTTCAGCTGCCATCTACTGGCCGATCGCCAATTCTTCGATGAATTTACTTTTTCTCCTCGGTTTCCGCCACATGGGCTATTTATGGGGCCCGCTGACAGTTGTTGGTTTAATCGCGTCACTTGGTTATTTATTCACAATATTGCGGGAGAGATGATTTTTTAGTACAATACTAGAGTAGAAACACGGCGGCTACGCAAGTGCGTGGCTGTTTTTATTATTATGGCAGGACAACCGACAACTATAACAACAGAGCAGCGGGATATACCGCTTGAAAAGGTGCGCAATATCGGTATTATCGCGCACATTGATGCGGGTAAAACTACAACTACCGAGCGCATCCTTTATTACACCGGCCGCAGCTACAAAATCGGTGACATTGATGAGGGCACGACCCAGATGGACTGGATGGAGCAGGAGCGCGAGCGGGGTATTACCATTGTTTCGGCCGCAACGACCACATTCTGGAAAGGATTCCGCTTCAACATTATCGACACTCCCGGTCATGTAGATTTTACCGCAGAAGTAGAACGGTCCCTCCGGGTTCTTGACGGCGGCATTACGGTATTGGATGCGGAAGAGGGCGTACAGTCACAGTCTGAGACCGTTTGGCATCAGGCGGACAAATACCGCGTCCCCAGGCTTTGTTTCATCAATAAGATGGATAAATTGGGTGCAGATTTCCGTGCCACGATCAAATCGATTGAAGAGCGGCTCGGCGCGCGCACCGCGGCCATGGTCGTGCCGATCGGCCGGGAAAATACATTCAAGGGTGTTATCGATCTGTTGACCCGCAAGGCCTATGTCTGGAATTCGGATGATCTGGGCGCTCACCCGGACGAAGTAGAAATCCCCGCAGACCTCAAAGACGAAGTAGAGAAGTCCCGCATGGCGCTTATTGAACGCATTTCCGAAACGGATGATGCGCTCCTTGAGAAGTTTTTAGAGGGTGTCGAGCCGTCCGTAGATGAGCTTAAGGGGGCCCTGCGCCGGGCGGTTATTGCCTACAAACTCGTCCCGATTTATGCAGGATCAAGCCTCCGAAACAAAGGTGTCCAGCCGCTTCTTGATGCGGTTGTTGATTACCTTCCGAGTCCCCTGGATCTTCCGCCGGTAAACGGAACGGTTCCCAATACGGAAGAAAAAATAACCCGCAATCGCACTAAAGATGAACCGTTTGCCGGTCTTGCATTTAAAATTCAGATTGATCCGCATGTGGGGAAACTCACCTATGTGCGTATTTACTCCGGAAAATTGGAGTCGGGAAGCTATGCATATAATTCGTCAAAGGGCGCCACGGAGCGTGTGGGCCGTTTGCTTCTAATGCATGCCAATCAGCGGGAGGAAATTAAAGAAGCATTTGCCGGAGAAATCGTTGCTGTTGTCGGTTTTAAAGATACGATCACCGGGGACACGATTTGTGACAAAGATACGCCGATTGTGCTTGAAAAAATTACCTTCCCTGATCCGGTTATTTCCCTTGCCATTGAACCCAAGACCAAAAATGATCAGGAGCGGATGGGGTATGCACTCCAGCGGCTTTCGGAAGAGGATCCGACGTTTAAGATCAAATCGAATCTCGAAACCAACCAGACGATTATCTGGGGCATGGGCGAGCTGCATTTGGAAATATTGGTTGACCGTATGAAGCGTGAATTTAAAGTAGAAGCCAATGTCGGCGCGCCGCAGGTGGCGTACAAAGAAACAATTAAAACCGAATCGGAAGGCGAAGGGAAGTATATCCGTCAGTCCGGAGGACGCGGACAGTACGGACACTGCTTTATCCGTGTTGCGCCCAAAGGACGCGGCGAGGGGTATGAGTGGATTAACGAAATCAAAGGCGGGGCCATCCCGAAAGAGTTTATTGCTCCTATTGAAAAAGGAATTAAGGAAGCCATGGAAAACGGTGTCATTGCCGGATACCCCTTGGTTGACATGGCCGTTACCCTATACGACGGAACGTACCATGATGTTGATTCATCTGAGGTTGCCTTCAAAATTGCCGGCTCTATGGCTCTCCAGAATGCGGTAAAGCAGGCGGCGGCAGTGCTTTTGGAGCCCATCATGAAGGTCGAGGTAACGACCCCGGATGAGTTTATGGGAGATGTGATCGGCGATCTGGGCGCCAAACGCAGCCAGATTCTGGGTACAACCAAACGGGGCTTTGTGACGGTCATTCTTGCTATGGTTCCCCTGGCTGAGCTTTCCGGGTACGCCACCACGCTCCGCAGCATGAGCAAAGGCCGCGCCACCTACTACATGGAACCCTCCCATTACGAAGAAGTCCCGCGTAATATTCAGGAGAAGATTATAGAGCGCGAAGGCCGTGTTACCGGCGCCGCAGCAAACCGATCGTAAGGAAGCTATTGTCAAGCGCGCGGAAGCTGTGGTACAATACCAACACGAAGCTAAGCAATTAGCCGTTATTATTTATTGTCATAAGGAGGATGTATGGCAGACCAAGCAAAATTTAATCGGACAAAACCACATTTGAATATCGGGACAATCGGGCACGTTGACCATGGAAAAACGACCCTTACGTCCGCAATTACCCACGTCCTTGCCAAACAAGGTCTTGCCAAAGCCCTCAAATACGAAGAAATTGACAGCGCTCCGGAGGAAAAAGCCCGAGGCGTCACTATCAACATTCATCATTCCGAATACGAAACGACCAAACGCCACTATGCGCACATTGATGCACCGGGTCATGCTGATTACATCAAAAACATGATCACGGGCGCGGCACAGATGGACGGCGCGATCCTCGTGGTATCGGCGCCCGACGGTCCCATGCCGCAGACCCGTGAGCACATTTTGCTTGCCAAGCAAGTGAACGTGCCGGCAATTGTTGTTTTTATGAACAAATGCGACATGGTGCAAGATCCGGAACTTCTGGATCTTGTCGAAATGGAAGTACGTGAGCTTCTGACCAAAAACGGATTCCCTGGAGACAAAGTTCCGGTTATCCGCGGCAGCGCCCTCAAGGCTCTGCAGGGAGATGCGGAAGCAGAAAAACAGATTCAAAAGCTGATGGATACGGTTGATGAATATGTCCCGACACCCGTGCGTGAGCTTGAGAAGCCGTTTTTGATGCCCATTGAAGACATCTTTTCCATTAAAGGCCGCGGAACAGTTGTTACCGGCCGGGTTGAGCGGGGACGCATCAAAGTGAACGATGCAATTGAGATTGTCGGTATCCGCGCAACACAGCAAAGTGTTGTTACGGGCGTTGAGATGTTCCGTAAACTATTGGATGAAGGACAAGCCGGCGACAACGTCGGAATTCTCCTTCGCGGGATTGAAAAAGACCAGGTGGAGCGCGGACAAGTGTTGGCGGCTGTCGGGTCCGTGAAGCCGCATACGGAATTTGAGGCGGAAGTATATATTCTTGCCAAAGAAGAAGGCGGCAGACACACACCGTTCTTTACGGGATATCGGCCGCAGTTTTACATCCGGACAACCGATGTAACCGGAGAGGCAACCTTGCCCACCGGTGTTGAAATGGTGATGCCCGGCGACAAAACCAAGATGACGGTCAAACTTATCGTTCCTGTTGCTCTTGAAGAGGGCTTGAGGTTTGCCATCCGTGAAGGTGGCCATACGGTAGGGGCCGGAGTCATTACGAAAGTTATTGC
This sequence comes from Candidatus Gottesmanbacteria bacterium RIFOXYB1_FULL_47_11, assembly GCA_001779455.1. GTDB lineage: Bacteria > Patescibacteriota > Microgenomatia > UBA10105 > UBA927 > XYB1-FULL-47-11. The sequence continues at coordinate 11,857 of MFKE01000016.1, forward strand.
CTAACAAAGGCGACAGTACGCTCTTTGAGAGATTTCAATTATGCCGAAAGGACGCATACGAGTACGGCTTAAGGCCTATGACAGCAGGATTATAGATGACTGTTGTCAGAAAATATTGGATACCGCAGTGCGAACGGGCGCCCGTGTTGTGGGACCCATCCCGCTGCCGACTGACCATGAACACTTTAATGTCGCACGCAGTCCTTTCATCGACCGTAATAGCCGTGAAGATTTTATGATCCGGACACATAAGCGTCTTATCGATATCATCGAACCGACGGATAAAACGATTGACCAGCTTATGCACTTGGATTTGCCGGCTGGGGTAGATGTAGAAATCAAAATGTAGGGATACTTTGGTATTACGTATGCCAAAAGTCTCGGATGAGTTCAAGCGACCTCAACCGGGGTCGTTTTTTTATATGATTAACGCAATTTTAGGTTCCAAACTTGGACAATCACAAGCCTTTTCGGAGGCCGGGATTCGTATTCCGGTAACCATGATACAGGCGGGTCCGTGCTGGATTACACAGAAAACCGGTACGAGTATTCAGCTTGGATTCGGCACCATTAAAAATATTTCGAAGGCAGAAGTGGGACATATCAAAAAAGCGGGGCTAGACAAAAAGCTCCGTTTTTTACGCTCGTTCCAATTACGTAACGTAAGTGACGTAGGTGACGTATCTGTAGGATCAGAAGTAAAACTCGGGGACGTGCTTGTTGCGGGGGATTATGTGACCGTTACGGGCGTATCCAAGGGCAAAGGGTTTGCCGGCGTGGTCAAGCGGCACGGATTTGCCGGAGGACCCAGGACACATGGTC
>MFKE01000016.1:12716-25395 GCA_001779455.1 Candidatus Gottesmanbacteria bacterium RIFOXYB1_FULL_47_11
CCGTGACGCTGAGGAAGCTCAAAGTTATTGCCGTTGATACCCAAAACAATATGCTAACGGTAAAAGGATTAGTACCCGGAGGCCATCATGGCCTCCTTATTATCCGGAAAGAAATCAAGAAAGCGTGATGACTATGGCAGTAAAAAAGACTACAAAAACAGTAAAAAGTAAGCCGGCAAAAGCGGTAACCGGTATAAAAATTCCGGTTGTGGGCGTTGACGGCAAAGCAGCCGGATCAATGACGCTTCCCGAACAGTTCTTTGGGGTCAAGCCGAATAAACAACTGTTAGCCCAGGCAATCCGTGTATACCTTGCTAATCAGCGGGTCGGGCATGCTGCAACCAAAACGCGTGGTCAGGTGGAGGGTTCTACACGCAAAATTTATCGTCAAAAAGGGACCGGCCGTGCGCGCCACGGCGCGATCCGCGCACCGATATTTGTCGGCGGCGGCATTGTTTTCGGGCCGCAGCCACGGGATTACAGCTTGAAATTTCCTCAGAAAATGCGCCGTGCAGCCTTGGCAAGCTCACTGTCCCAGCAGCAGGCACAAGGCAACATCATCGTTGTTTCAGGGTTGTCGGATATGGCTCCAAAAACAAAGAATATGGCGCTAGCTCTGGGCGCAATCGGAGCGGCTGGGAGTACGCTGCTGGTTGTATCGGGCGCTGCAACAAATATCGTTCGGGCCGCGCGAAATATTGCACAGCTTGATGTATTACCGGTTGCCGATATTCACGCATACGGCGTAGTAACACACAAGAAAGTTATTTTTATGAAGGAAGCTGTTGGAGCGCTTAAATAATATGATTATCGGCCGGCCAATTATTACGGAAAAATCTATGGGGCTTGCCAGCCGAGGTTGGTATACATTTGCGGTTCTCAAAAGCGCGCGCAAAGAAGCAATCGCCCGGGAAATTGAGCGTACGTATCACGTCGATGTTGTCACAGTCCGTACGATCGCGATGCACGGGAAGGTGCGCCGTGTCGGTAAAAAGATGGTGAGCGGTCACAAATCAGACTGGAAAAAGGCAATCGCACTCCTGAAGCCGGGCCAGCATATTGACGCATTTGAAGTAACAACCAAGGAAGAACCGGTTAAAGAAACTCAGGAAGCGCAGGAAGTAAAGAAACCCGTCGTCGCTAAATCTAAATCTAAAGCTAAAGCTAAAGCTAAGGTGGGCAAGTAATATGGAATTTACGACACCAAAAAGTTTAACCGTTATTTTGCCGAAGCGATCCGGACGTGATGTTGCGGGGCACGTTTCCATGCGGCATCAGGGCGGCAGACATAAACGATTCTATCGTGTTGTTGATTGGAAGCGCGATAAAATCAGTGTGCCGGCGCGCGTTGCTTCCATCGAGTACGATCCGAACAGGACCTGCGATATTGCGCTTTTGGTCTATACAGACGGTGAAAAGCGGTATATACTTGCCCCCGTCGGCCTGACCGTGGGACAGACCGTGGTCACAAGCGATACGGCAGACGTGAAACAGGGAAATTCGCTTACGCTCGGCGCCATACCGGTAGGAACTCTCGTGCACAGTGTGGAGATTAAACCCGGACACGGCGCTCAAATGATCCGAAGTGCAGGAGGTTCTGCTATGGTTCTTGCCCGTGACGGTGACCGTGTACAACTTAAGCTTCCGTCGGGAGAGATCCGTGTATTTGACGGAAAATGTCGTGCAACCGTCGGGCAGCTGGGGAATGTCGAACACCGAAATGAAGTTATCGGTAAAGCCGGCCGGAGCCGTCATATGGGAATACGCCCGACCGTGCGCGGAGTAGCGCAAAATCCGCGGAGCCATCCTCACGGAGGCGGAGAAGGACGCAGTGGTATAGGTATGAGTTCACCCAAGAGTCCGTGGGGTAAACATACGCTTGGTAAGAAAACGAGATCCAAAAAGAAATACAGTAATAAATTCATCTTGCAAAGGAGAAAATAATGGCACGAAGTAACAAAAAAGGACCGTATATTGACAGGCGGCTACTCGCTAAAATAAATAAGCAAAAAGGCAGTACGGACCGGTCTGCGATAAAAACCTGGTCACGGGACAGTCAAATTCCGCCGGATTTTGTAGGCCATAAGATCGGGGTGCATAACGGCAGAACGCATATAGAAGTGTTTGTTACGGAAGCCATGGTCGGACACAGGCTCGGTGAATTTTCTCCGACCCGCACGTTCCGTGGCCATGGTCAGGTAACAAAGAGGACAATGGATAAGACATAAACATATGGACTATCAAGCGACAACTAAATATATTCGGACCAGCACGCGGAAGGTGAGACTTGTTGCCGACAGCGTGCGAAAGCTTTCGCCGGTAGCGGCACTTGCCATGCTTTCTCACACGCCGAAAGTGGCAGCGTTGCCCCTTATTAAAACGATTGCATCGGCCCTTGCCAATGCAAAACAAAAAGGAGTGAGCGAGGAAGCGCTTACATTTAAAACCATTGAGGTTATGGGCGGACCTGCGCTGAAGAGGTTTCACGCCGTGTCGCGCGGGCAGGCACACGCATACAAAAAAAGAATGACACATATACGGGTGATAGTGGAAGAAAACAAGAAAAGCTAAACATATATGGGACAAAAAATTAATCCAAAAGGTTTCAGACTCGGCATCGTAACCACGTGGAGTTCGCGGTGGTTTGCCGACAGCAAAAGATACAAGCATTTAGTGCTTTCGGATCTGCATATCCGGGAGCTTTTGTTTGCAAAATTGAAGCCCGCAGGGATAGCGACCGTGGAAATTGAGCGGTCGATCAATAAAATTAAAATTACCCTCCATGTTTCGCGTCCCGGCGTTGTGATTGGGCGCGGCGGATCAGGTCTTGAGGATTTGAAAAAATATATAGAAAAAATTGTTTTGGCAGAAACAGGTCACTCAAACCCGTATGAACAGAAGGAAAAAATGTCCCAGGGAGCAAACCGGTCCAAGGTAGAAGTAGCGGTGGAACCGGTCAAAGAGCCGAATCTGAACGCCTATCTTGTCGCGACAAATATAGCAGATCAGCTTATCCGCCGCATGCCGTACAAACGGATATGTCATCAGTCGATTGAACGGGTGATTACCGCAGGCGCGAAGGGCGTGAAGATACTATTGTCCGGCCGCATTAACGGAGCGGAAATTCACCGGCGGGAAAAGTTCCAGTCAGGGACGGTACCTCTTTCGACCATCCGGGAGGATATCGATTTTGCGATTGTACCGGCGCTTACGAAATCGGGATATATAGGCGTAAAAGTGTGGATTTGTAGAAAATAATATGTTAGCACCAAAACGAGCAAAACACAGAAAAATGTTCCGGGGAAAGCGGACCGGCGTGTCCATCCGCGGATCAGAAGTAAATTTCGGCGAATATGGGCTTAAAGCGTTGACCGCTGGGTGGGTTTCCAGCCGTCAAATAGAAGCGGCACGGCGGGCTCTGACGCACTCTACCCGCCGGGGTGGGCGTGTATGGATCCGGATTTTTCCTGACAAACCCGTAACCCGCAAGCCTCCGGAAACACGTATGGGAAGCGGGAAAGGCGATGTATATGAGTACGTTGCGGTGGTCCGTCCGGGGAGAATTATGTTTGAAATGGCAGGTATTTCGCGCGAACAGGCAATAAAATCCCTTCGTTTGGCAAGCGCAAAGTTGCCCGTCCGGACGACGTTTGTCCAAAAGGAATAATATCGTATGAAAACCAAGGAAAAACAGACACTGATCTCGATGAAACGCGAAGAGCTTGAGAAAGTTCTGACAGACGCACAAAATGCGCTTGCCATTCTTTTGGTAAATCGGTATAGTAAGCAGTCTAAAAACGCACGTGAAGCAAGGGTGCTGCGCAGTAAAATTGCAGTTATATCAACGTATATGCGTCAAAAGGAGCTCACTCATGAATAACCTGACCGGAAAAGTTTTGTCAACAAAGATGGCCAAAACGGTAATTGTGGAAATTATTCATGAGTATCGCCATCCGATATACAAAAAGGCAGTGAAGCGCATGAAGCATTATGCAGTGCATAACGAGCTTGAGGGTATTGCCGTCGGAGACAAAGTAACTATTGCCCAAACCAGGCCCGTGAGCCGGAGAAAACATTTTATCGTCGTTTCACGGATAGGATAATATATGGTACAACGGAGAACAAAATTAGCAGCTGCGGATAATTCGGGAGTCCAACTGATGACGATTATCCATATTTATGGAGCATCGAAACAGAAGTTTGCGAGACTCGGCGATATTGTGCAGTGTGTGGTCAAAAAGGCCGACCCGCAAGGAGTGGTCAAAGACGATGAGCTCGTGAAAGTCGTTGTTGTGCGCACACGTAAAGAATTTAAACGAAGAGACGGATCGTATATCCGTTTTGACGATAATGCAGGCGTAGTCATTGACAATGATGTAGATAAAAATCCGCGCGGAACCCGTGTGTTCGGGCCCATCGCACGCGAACTGAAAGAGAAAGGTTTTGATAAAATTGTGAGCATGGCACCGGAGGTGTATTAACAAACAATATGAAACTGAAAAAAGGTGATCAAATCGTCGTGACTCTCGGTAAAGACAAAGGGAAAAAGGGAGCAGTGGAGAAGGTGTTCCCCAAGATACATGCCGTGATAGTGGCCGGAATTAATATATCCAAACGTCACAGAAAAAAACGCGATGAGCAGCATCCTGCGGGGATTGTTGAATTGGTTAAGCCGATAGATATGGCCAAAATCGCACTGTTGTGCCCCAAGTGCGGCAAGCAGACACGTGTAGGGTACCGGATAGTCAAAAACATAAAAGAGCGGATATGTAAAAAATGCGAGCAAACTATATAACTATGCATGACCTTGTCAAACAATATCAGGAGGATATAGTCCCGAAATTTACCGCAGACGGCCGTAACAGAATGGCGGTGCCCCGCCTTACCAAAATCGTCATTAATTGCGGTCTGGGAGAGGCGCTTGCGGACAAAAAAGTCCTTGAAAAAATGGGTGCACAGCTGGCGGTTATCGCCGGACAAAAGCCGCAGATCATGCGCTCTAAACGAGCTATTTCAAGTTTTAAGCTCAGGGCCGGAGACGCTGTCGGGCTCCGGGCAACACTGCGCGGGACACGGATGTATGATTTTTTGGCTAAATTTATAGGAATTGCGCTGCCGCGTGTCCGTGATTTTCAGGGAGTGTCCAATGGTGGATTTGACGGTAAGGGAAACTATACGATGGGCATCCGTGATCAGAGCATATTTCCGGAATTAGATTACAGTATGATTGATAAACCGAGAGGATTTGAAATTACGTTTGTCACCAAAGCGGGAAATGATGAAGACGGTAAAAAACTGTTGACCCTATTCGGCATACCGTTTGAGAAAAAGGAATAACATATGGCAAAAACATCGGATATCGTAAAGTTTCAAAAAAAACAAAAATATCGGGTACAGTTTAAGAATCGCTGTTCTGCCTGCGGGAGATCACGCGCATACATGCGGAAGTTCGGTATATGTAGGCTGTGTTTCAGGAAGCTGGCTCACAAAGGAGAATTACCGGGAGTAGTTAAAGCATCCTGGTAGGTAATTACTATGGTACAAGATCCTATTGGCGACATGCTCGCACAAATAAAAAATGCAGCTCTTGCAAAAAAGAGCGTCATTATACTGCCGTACTCTAAGCTGAAGATGGCGCTTGGGGCTATTCTTCTGAAAGAAGAATATATTTCTTCGGTCGAAAAGATCGGAGAGGAACCGAAGGCAAACCTACGTGTTGGTATCAAATATGTGGGTGAAGTATCGGCTATTACCGATGTGAAACGGGTAAGTAAACCCGGGCTTCGATGGTATGTGAACAAGGGAAATATTCCGCAGGTAGTGGGCGGCATGGGTATTGCGATATTGTCGACGCCTTCTGGGCTTATGACCGGTAAAGAAGCAAAAAAGCGCGGCACCGGCGGAGAATTACTGTGCAAAATTTGGTAAACAAGTATGTCACGAATAGGTAATGCAATTATTATTGTTCCGAAAGAAGCAACCGTAACGGCTATGGCGCATACGGTGTCGGTTTCCGGTCCCAAAGGACAGCTCTCTATGGCGGTGCCTTCGGGGGTTAGCGTCAAAAACACGGATGGCAAAATTGAAGTGACACGGACCCGTGATGACAAGAAAAACCGCGCACTGCATGGGTACGTACGGGCGCAAATTGCCAACTTTATTATCGGCGTTACCCGCGGATGGACGAAGACTCTTGAGTTATCAGGCGTGGGGTACAGAGCAGCATTGACCGGTACTGATATTACGCTTAATGTAGGATTTTCCCATCCTGTCGTCATTTCCCCCCCGCCCGGCATTACATTTGCTGCCGGCGAAGGGAAAATTGTTGTGAGCGGGATAGATAAACAATTAGTCGGTGAGGTGGCAGCTAAAATTCGGGAAATCAAAAAGCCCGAGCCGTACAAGGGGAAAGGTATTAAATATCAGGGAGAACACATTCGTAAGAAAGCCGGTAAAGCAGCCAAAGCAGTAGGAGGAGCGCCGGGAGCTAAATAATATATGAAATCAAAATTCGATTTACGTCAAAAACGAAAAGCGCGCATCCGGGCAAAAGTTACCGGGACGGCAGCCCGGCCGAGATTGAGTGTCTATAAATCTAATACGTCGGTGAGTGCTCAAATTATTGATGACACAAAAGGTGTCACACTGGCAAGCGTGAATGTGAAGGGTAAATCAAAAGCATCCGGGAAAGAGCTCGGTCTGGCGATTGCAAAGGTAGCTGCTCAAAGAAAAATAACAACGGTTGTTTTTGATCGAAGCGGATATAGATTTCATGGAACGGTGAAAGAGATTGCCGACGGAGCACGTGAAGGAGGACTAAAAATATGAGACCAGACCGGCAAAATACAAGCGGACTTGAAGAAAAAATCGTTCAGGTTAACCGGGTTTCCAAAAAGACCAAAGGGGGCAACAAAATCGGCTTCTCTGTTCTTGCGGTTGTCGGGGACAAGAAAGGACGTGTGGGTGTCGGACTCGGAGGCGCTCCGGATGTTTCATCCTCAGTAAAAAAGGCAGTTAGTTATGCATCGCGACATATGATTACTGTTGTCATGAAGGGTACAACGATCCCCTATGAAGTGCGGGTGAAACGCGGTGCCGCACGGGTTATGCTTAAGCCGGCACCTCCGGGAACAGGAGTTATCGCAGGGGGCGCTGTCCGGGCGGTTGTGGAAGCAGCCGGCATCCGCGATATCGTGTCGAAAATTCTCGGGAGTAAAAATCAGGCATCCAATGTGTACGCGACCATGGAAGCATTGAAAACGTTGAAAATAATGAATAAACGGTAACGCATATGAAAGAACATATATTTCAGACGAAAAAAATAGTGACACCGAAGAAAAAACGGCTGGGCCGCGGGCACGGCAGCGGCAAGGTGAAAACCTCAGGCCGCGGGACCAAAGGCCAACGCGCGCGCGGGAAAATCCGCATGGGATTTGAAGGGGGACAACTGCCGCTTATTAAACGGTTGCCTCTTCTTCGGGGAAAAGACAGAAATAAAAGCAGGAAAGAAAAAGCATTTCCAATTTCCATTGAAAAGATAAATAAACTTCCGGACGGGACCACAATAACATTGGAAACTCTGAAAAAATATCATATGATACATAACGGGATCACAAAAGTAAAAATTTTAGGCAAGGGCACAGTGAAAGAAACGCTAACGGTGAATGTTCCCCGTTCGCATCATGGATAATCTATTATCTCCGCTAATCAATGCTTGGAAAGCTCCGCTGCTCAGACGGAAGATTCTTCTGACAGCTGCAATATTCATCGCTTTCCGGTTATTTGCCCACATCCCGATTCCCGCCGTAGATACCGGTAAACTCGCGGCACTATTTTCCCAAAATCAATTTTTAGGACTTCTGGATATTTTTTCAGGCGGCACACTGGTAAATTTTTCCGTTATGGCATTGGGATTGAACCCGTATATCAATGCATCCATTATTCTTCAGCTGTTAACGATCGTTTTTCCGAAACTCGAAGAACTTCAGAAAGAAGGCGAATACGGCAGGGAAAAAATAAATCAATATACGCGTTTTATCACCGTGCCGCTTGCTGTGGTTCAGTCTATCGGCATGATTGCACTTCTCCGGAATCAAAATATCATATCAACCCTCAATCCGCTTGCGATTCTGAGTATGGTCCTGACCATGACAGCAGGCACCCTGCTTGCTATGTGGTTTGGTGAACTTATTACCGAATACGGTATAGGAAACGGTATATCACTTCTTATTTTCGCAGGAATAGTCGGTCGTTTGCCGGTGTCATTCGGGCAGGCGGCAACCACCGTAACCGCCGAAGGGGTCACGAATATGATCGTGTTTGCGGTACTTGCGTTTTTTGTGATAGCCGCGACGGTATTTGTCAATGAAGCCGTGCGTCGTATCACGGTCCACTATGCGCGGCGTATCCGGGGGAATAAAGTATACGGAGGAAATACGTCATATTTGCCGCTCCGGGTAAATCAGGCAGGAGTCATCCCTATCATTTTCGCCGTGTCACTCGTCCTTCTCCCGTCTCTTGTCGGAGGGTTTCTCCAGCAGCTCCCGAATCCGGTGCTTGCCAATCTCGGTCGTTTTTTGGCAAACGCATTCAATCCGAACGCGCTGTCATATAACGTTATTTATTTCCTGCTCGTTCTCGGATTTACGTACTTTTATACGGCAATTACCTTTAACCCTAAAAAAATTGCAGAGGAAATTCAAAAATACGGAGGATTTATTCCCGGTATTCGTCCCGGCGCTGCAACGGCAAGCTATCTGAACTATATTTTAACCCGTATTACTCTGGCAGGCGCGCTATTTTTGGGAACCATCGCCATTATGCCGTCAATCGCACGGCAAATTACCGGTATTTCAACCCTTCTGGTCGGCGGGACAGGAGTCCTCATCGTCGTGTCGGTGGTATTGGAGACGGTAAAATCTCTCGAGGCACAACTTGTCATGCGTAACTATGAAGGATTTTTGAAGGAGTAGGAGGATTTATTTATGCATATCGTATTTTACGGACCGGAAGGATCGGGGAAGGGTACGCAGGCAAAGCTACTCGCGGATGCATTACATTTACCGATACTCACATCGGGAGACCTCGTGCGCGACGCAGCGGCAAATGATAAAGGGATTATCGGAGAGGTCTGTCGTCAGGCGCTTATTGAGGGCAAATATGTGGCAGACAGCGAAATGTTTGTACTGTGGAAGTGGAGACTTAAAGAAGAGGATGCCCGCGGCGGATGGATTATGGACGGGTTTCCCCGAAATGTCGAACAGGCAAAGTTTTTGGATGACAAAATTGATAAATACGGGTATAAAGTGGAGAAAGTGATTTATCTCAATCTGAGTGAAACAGAATCCATTGCAAGGCTTGCCAAACGGGCGCGGCCGCTTCACTCCGGAAGCATAGAAACAGGCGATACGCCGGAACGCATCAAAACACGGCTTGCGATGTACAAAGAAGGGGAAAAGGATGTCCTGGATTATTATCGCGCAAGCGGAGTGCTTGTTGAAGTTAACGCAGATCAGTCGATTGAAGACGTACACGCGGCCATCATGCACAACATCCAAAAAAATGGATAACCCGTTACAGATTGCCATTGACGGACCGGTTAGTTCGGGGAAAAGTGACATCTCCGGCCGTTTAGCAAAAGAATTAGGTCTTACCTATCTATACACCGGTGCCATGTACCGGGCGCTTGCCTGGATTTGTGTACAGGAAGGCGTATCGTTTAAGGATGCTCCCAATGTTTACCCATTGCTGGCGAAGTATTCAATTGATTTGCGGCCTCCTGCCAAAGACGGATCCCACGGGTTTGCCGTATGGGTCGGGAACACAGACGTTACGGATAAATTATTTACCCCCGCTATGAGCCAGGGCTCATCGGATGTCAGTACAATTCCGCAGGTGCGCAAATTCATGGTTGCACGGCAACAAGAGTTGGCCAGAGGAAAAAGTGTCGTTATGGAAGGACGCGATATCGGGCTTCGGGTACTACCGCAAGCTCAGTTAAAAATATATTTAACCGCCAGCTTAGAAGAACGTGCGAGGAGAAGGTGGAATCAATACAAGACAAAAGATCCGACTAAAACCCTGGCGCAGGAAATCGATGAGACGAAAATACGTGATACGCAGGATACAAGCCGTGCTGCTGACCCGTTACAAAAACTTCCTGACGCATGGGAATTGGATACAACCGATATGACACAGGAACAGGTTGTGGATGCGATAATACAGGAGCTTAAACGGCGGAACCTTTTATGATTGATATCAAAACTCGTGAAGAAATTGCCATCATGCGTGAAGGGGGAAAGAAACTTGGCAGCATTCTTGAAACCCTGCTTGAATATTCCGCGCCGGGTGTAGTTTTGACGGATATAGAAAAACGCGCTAATGAGCTGATAGAAAAAGTCGGAGCCGTTGCGTCATTTGCAACAGTCCCCGGATACAGGTGGGCAACGTGTCTTTGTGTAAACGAGGTTGTTGTTCATGGAATCCCGACGCAGTATGTATTGAAAGACGAAGATATTCTAACCATAGACATAGGACTTTTATATAAAGGGTTTCATACGGATACGGCAGGAACGAAGATTATAGGGGCATCAAAAAAGAACGAAGAGTTCCTGACTACCGGGAGAGAGGCACTGGAAAAAGCGATTGGGCAGGCGAGAATCGGCAACAGAATCGGAGATATATCAAAAGTCGTTCAGGAAACGATTGAGAGTGCGGGGTATAGTGTAGTCAAATCCCTGGTGGGTCACGGAGTTGGGCGTCAGCTTCATGAGGAGCCTCAGGTGCCGAATTATCTGCGCGGATCGGTCGCAAACACTTTGCCACTACAGGAAGGGATGACTATCGCTATCGAACCGATTTATGCAATGGGACGCGGAGAAATCGTGTATGAGAATGATGACGGATGGACCCTTGCCACCCGTGACCGGTCACCGGCTTCAGTTTTTGAGCATTCGATCGCAATAACCGGGGACGGCCCGATAATATTGACCAAACCGGATAATTAGGGTACAATACCATGTATAGACAGGAACCTCGATTCAAAGAGGGATTTTTCTTGTTGTTTTTGAGGTACTATGGCGCATCAAGGCAATATTGAAATAGAGGGCGAGGTAGCTGAATGTCTGCCCAATACTCTATTTCGTGTCAAGTTGCCCAATGGTCATATAATTCTTTGTCATTTGTCCGGCAAGATGCGGCTCAATTTTATCCGCATTATGCCCGGAGACAGAGTGAAAGTGGAAGTGACGCCGTACGATTCGACAAAAGGAAGAATTACATATAGGGTTAAATAATCCCGCAAAGCGGGACAAGCTATGAAAGTTCGAGCGAGTGTCAAAATCATGTGTGATAAGTGCAAAATAGTCCGCCGTCATGGCAGGGTCTATATTATTTGCGAAAATCCTAAACATAAACAGAGGCAAGGATAACTATGGCTCGTATAGCAGGTGTTGATCTACCAAACGAAAAAAGACTTGATATTGCATTGACCTATCTTTACGGAGTAGGCCGCAGTAACGTGGTGAGAATTCTTGAAGAAGCACAGATGGACGGGGCCAAACGGGTTAAGACGCTGACGGACGAAGACGTTAACCGCATTGCTAAAGTACTTGAGAAGGGCTACATGGTTGAAGGAGATTTGCGGAAATCAGTTTCCGACAATATCAAAAGATTGATAGAAATCCGGTCATATCGCGGTATCCGCCATGCCAAGAAACTTCCGGTGCGCGGACAACGGACTCGTTCAAACGCGCGTACAAAGCGGGGGAAGAGGCTTACGGTCGGTGCACTTAAGAAAGATGATCGTATAAAGACAGAGTCTACTGCTGCGCCGGCCGCGGAGGCGAAAAAGTAATATGGCTACTAAAAAAACAACTCGGATTGTCGAAAAAGGCAAGGTATTTATTACCGCGACATTCAACAATACGATAGTAACGATTACCGACGAATCAGGGAATACTCTTTGTTGGGGTTCATCCGGCATGGCTGGTTTTAAAGGGGCACGCAAGTCTACCCCCTACGCTGCAACGACTGCAGTTGAGGCAGTTGCACGTAAGGCTCAGGACCAAGGCCTTCGTGAGGTAGAAGTCTACATTAAAGGGCCGGGGGCAGGCCGTGATGCTGCGCTTCGCGGTTTGAAAGCTGTCGGGTTGGGGATTTCGCTTATTGCTGATGTGACTCCTATGCCACACAATGGCGTTCGGGCAAAAAAGAAACGAAGAGTATAAAAATATATGGCACGATATACAGGACCAAAAAATAGATTATCCAGGCGTGAGGGTATTGACCTTGGCCTCAAAACTGTCGGCAGCAAGTCACATGCGGCATATCTGCGGCGTGCAAATATTCCCCCGGGCCAGCATGGTGCCAAAGGAAGGCGCAAAATATCCGGATTCGGGAGTCAGCTTCGTGAAAAACAAAAAGTGAAACGAATGTATGGGGTTCTGGAGCGACAGTTCCGCAAAAATTTTGAGCTCGCCCGTAAATGGCGCGGTAACACAGGAGAAAAAATGCTGGAATTCATGGAGCGGCGACTGGATAATGTACTGTATCGCGCGGGCTTGGCGCCGACGCGCGCATCCGCAAGACAGTTTGTGACGCACGGCCACGTCCTCGTGGACGGGAAAAAAGTAACCATTCCTTCCTGTTTAGTTGAGAAAGACCAGATTGTAACGTATAA
>MFKE01000016.1:25414-25767 GCA_001779455.1 Candidatus Gottesmanbacteria bacterium RIFOXYB1_FULL_47_11
ATCCGGAGTGGTTGGAGCGGAAAGGGCCGGTTGCGAAAGTCGTTCGGTTGCCGATGCGACCCGATGTGACAGAAGATATCAGTGAGCAATTAATAGTAGAACATTATTCACGTTAGGAAAGGAGTATATATGGTAGATTCAAATTTTCAAATTAAAACTGAGGAAGAACGGCTGGGGTTCGGAAAATTCAGTATTGAGCCGCTTGAGCAGGGGTACGGACAAACACTCGGAAATAGTCTTCGCCGTGTCTTACTGTCTTCTCTTTCCGGAAGCGCCATTGTGTCTGCAAAGATTGAGGGCGTCAAGCATAAATTTTCGGCTCTGCCTGGCATGAAAGAAGATGTTGTAGAGTT
>MFKE01000016.1:25783-31842 GCA_001779455.1 Candidatus Gottesmanbacteria bacterium RIFOXYB1_FULL_47_11
AAAGTACGTCTGACCATCGAGTCGGATGAACCGGCAACGATGACCATTTCCAAGAAAGGCCCGGGAGAGGTGACAGCGGCAGATATCGAAGCTCCCGCGGGGGTTACCATCGTGAATCGTGATTTAATATTGGCGCATATTTCTGATAAAAAGGCGAGTCTTGAAGTCACATTGACCGCCGAAAAAGGTATGGGATACGTATCGGCTGATGAACGGCACTACAATGAAGTAGGCGTCATGTCCGTGGATTCGCTTTTTTCCCCGGTCGTGCGGGTCAATTATCGGGTGGACGCCACGCGTGTCGGTCGTATGACAAATTTAGACCGTCTGGTTATGGAGATCTGGACAGACGGTACGATAAACGCGCTTGATGCACTTAAGTCTGCAGCAAAAACGCTTGTTTCATACTTTATACAGGTGTATGAACCCAAAACAGTCGGCGCGGTTGAGGATGTTGCCTTGACACCGACGGTTTCGGATGAAGTTTTGAAAATGCGCATCGAAGAGCTGGATATCCCGACGCGCATTGTGAATGCACTTGCAAACAGTGGCATAGAGACAATCGGTCAGCTGTTGGGTACGCCGCGCGTAGAACTTATGAAAATTAAAAATCTGGGTGCGAAATCCATTATGGTTGTGGAGGAAAAACTCCGCGAAAAGGGTGTAGCACTAGCGGTATAATATATGCGGCATTCTGTATTTGGTCGAAAATTATCACGAACCAAAAATGAGCGCAGGCGTCTTCTGCAGGGTTTGGCGCGGGATCTGGTTATCCATAGCTCTATCCGTACAACGCTCGCCAAAGCCAAGGCTGTTCAGTCGTATGTGGAAAAGTTGGTGACACTTGCAAAGAAGGGGTCAGTTAAGGAGGTAGAAAAAATACTTGCGAGTAAAGATATAGAAAAACTGTTGAACGCGGATGCAAAAACCCGGTTTGCCGGCAGGACAAGCGGATTCACCCGCATCGTCAGACTTGGTAAACGGCTCGGTGACGCAACAGAAGAAGTATTTTTGCAGTTTGTCGATGATAAAATTCAAGAGGCTCCCAAGCCGCCAAAGAAACTTAAGACCGTTAAGAAACTAAAATAATATGACGACATCAACAAAAATATCAGAGATGACGCGCACCTGGCATCTGATTGATGTAAAAGGAAAAACGCTCGGGCGCATCGCCACGGAGATAGCAACCAGGCTTATGGGTAAATCTAAAAAAAATTACGTCCGGAATATGGACTGCGGTGACCACGTGGTTGTTATCAACGCAGCACATTTTACCGTCACGGGAAGAAAAGATAAAGAAAAGCTATACGGGAATTATTCGGGTCATCCGGGCGGACTTAAGCAGAAAGCGCTGTGGCAGGTGAAAATGGAAAAGCCGACCGAACCCATCCGGCATGCGGTGTGGGGGATGCTCCCGAAAAATAAATTGAGAGCAAGACTTGTGACCCGTCTTTGGATTTATCCGGAAGCAGACCATCCGTATAAAGATAAATTTAATACATAACTATGGATAAACAAAAAACCGAAGATAAAAAAGAAAAAGAAGAGGTAGTTACGGCACCCAAAGAACCGTCATATTACGAAGCAGTGGGACGGCGCAAAACGGCATCTGCGCGCGTCCGTTTGTATGTCGTGAAGGACGAGCCTCTTACTATTAAAAATATAATTGTTGAAAAAGGCGGCATCATCGTAAACGGCAAGCCGGTCGAGAAATTTTTTCCCGGAGAAGTCTACAAGAAAAAGTATATGGAGCCGTTCCGGACGACCAACACCCTGAGCAGATTTGCCGTGTCCGTGGTGACAACCGGCGGCGGACTTGACGGACAACTGACTGCTACAATCCACGGGATGTCCCGCGCGCTGTGTCTGGTAGATAACGAAAAATTCAGACCCATCCTCAAAAAACGGGGATTCTTAACCCGCGATCCGCGTGCCAAGCAGCGGAGGAAAGCCGGCTACGCAGGCAAGGCCCGTGCTCGCAAGCAATCTCCGAAACGGTAGTTCTTGACGTAATTAAATAACGTTATATAATAGGTATTGGGAACGAAGTATTTCGTTCGCAAAAGGGAGCGTCAGCTCCTTTTTTGTTGGGGGATAGATGGAATAATATCCAAGCTTAATATTTTTCGTTCAAGGAATTGTTTGGTTATAAAATGGTCAGTCCGTGTATTGTGATTCGGAACGAAGTAATCATATACGGGATAAGTGATTAGGTCCGCAATTTGGAGCCCGAGGTGGTTTTGAGATTTTCTAATTATTAACAAATCTGTTATATATTGCCTTAATTCGTTTCCACTAAGAGATCCCGCGCCAGATCTTTGGAAATTATAAAATGCATCCAATAACTCCTTATCTTCTTTTTCTCCTCTTGCTTCAGCGATAATTAAACCCCGCTTTCGTCCCTCTTTTAGATAGTTATAAAATTTACCGAGAATGACTTTAAGTGTAAATACATACAAATTTATATTTCTTGGTTGAGATGGACGACTCATGTTGGGTTTAATTCTTCTAATTTGCGCTAATTTATTATCGGGAAAAATTCCAAAATCTAATGCCAATTGATGCTTATCAACAAAACATGCAATGATATGAGGTTTGACATGCGATAAATAATTATTTAGGTTATCTATAAGACTTCGCCTTTTGTTTTTATTCGTTCCTAAATAAGCAAATTTTCCAGAGTTATTTAATATTTCACTATAATGAAAGGGGATATAATTTCCTGCAAAGCACCTATATTGGATTCTTCTACCAGTTACATTAACTTCGGGATAGTCAGCTCCGTGGATTATCACGCCGCAAATACCAAAATGTCTTCTTGTCGGGGCGCCTTTTATTTCTGCTCTGGATTTAGCATATAACTCAGAGAGATTAGGAGAGTCGTGTTCATCCAGACACAAAAAATCGTATGAGACCTTCATGTTATCCTCTTACCTTTTGTTAAATGTCTTATTCTTCCTCTTCCACTCCCATGGCGACTTTGGTTGCGGCGCGGCCTTCTTTGACCACTTTCCAAATCGCGTCGGTGATTTCTTTCACCACTTTGGAATTTTCTTTGAGATAGAGTTTTGCTGCTTCACGTCCCTGACCGAGCATCTGAGTTCCGTATTTCAGAAACGCACCGGATTTCGTCAGGATATTAAACTCCAGTCCCACGTCGATAAGCCCGCCTTCCTGCGATACGCCGTCATGCATCACATCAAACTCCGCAAACCGGAACGGGGGAGAGACTTTGTTTTTCACAACCCGCACGCGGTGACGGCTGCCGATCACTTTATCGCCGTCTTTCAGTGATTCGATTTTCCGTGAATCCATGCGGACGCTGGAATAAAATTTCAGTGCCATGCCGCCGGTTGTGGTTTCCGGGTTGCCGAACATCACGCCGATTTTTTGGCGCAGTTGATTGGTGAATATGACAACTGCTTTACTCCGGGAAATAACCGCAGTGAGTTTCCGCAGTGCCTGGGACATAAGGCGCGCGTGGACTCCCATCATACTGTCTCCCATTTCTCCTTCGATTTCTGCCCTTGGCACCAGAGCGGCTACTGAATCGATGACGATAATGTCCACGCCGCCTGAACGGATAAGCGTTTCGGCAATTTCAAGCGCCTGCTCGCCGGTGTCCGGTTGGGAAATAAGGAGATCATCAAGTTTTACGCCCAGAATTTCCGCCCACTGCGGATCAAGTGCGTGTTCCGCATCAATAAATGCTGCGGTGCCGCCACCCTTTTGCGCCTCCGCAATCGTTGATAAACAGACAGTTGTTTTTCCGGATGCTTCGGGTCCGTAGATTTCAACTATTCTCCCGCGGGGGAGTCCGCCGACGCCCAGGGCCAAATCCAGAGGAAGTATGCCGGTCGGGATGACATCAATTGCCATGTGTGCACTCTTTTCTCCGAGTTTCATGATGGAACCTTTGCCGTATTGTTTCTCGATTTGTTCCATCGCGAGTTTAATTGCTTGAACTTTTGCATCGACTGGCATATAGTTCCTTTCTTGTGGGCAAGCCTGAAGAATTCATCCCATTTTTACATAAAAGATGATAGAATACAAGCAATCAATCGGGGTGTGGCGCAATTGGCTAGCGCATTCGCATGGGGTGCGAAAGGCTGCTCGTTCAAGTCGAGTCACCCCGACTAATGGATAACCCATATTACGAACGACTGATAAATGCTGCCATCAGATTTGTTTCCTTCCGGCCCAGAAGCGAACACGAGCTTCGGGAGTTTTTGCTGAAGAAGCCGAATCACCAAGACATTGAGAAAGTTATTCTGCGGATGCGGGAGCTGGGATATGCGGATGATGAAAAGTTTGCTTCCTGGTGGGTCCAGCAGCGGACGGCCTTCAGGCCCAAGGGAAACCGGGTCATTACCATGGAGCTTAAAGCCAAAGGGGTGGCGGATGAGGTGATAGCCTCAGCTTTGGCCTCCAGAGGCTCTGAGAGCCTCCTGGCAGCCGCCAGGCAGGCTGTGGCAAGGAAGATGCCTCTCTGGAGCAAACTACCCAATATGGCCCGCAGGAAGAAGATCTATGACTACCTGGGCAGGCGCGGTTTTGACGGCGCGACTATCGGCAAACTCATTGACGGAGGCGCGGATTAAGAGTACAATACCCATTAGTATTTTTGATTATTTGGAGATTGGAATAGCAATTCTGGTGGATTATGTATTTTGATAAGTTTCCCTACATGTCTACACCGTTCGCCGCATAAATGCGGTTTTTTTGCTGCTTTTTCCATTCCCTGAATTATCAATTGTTTCATAGAAAGGATTACCTATGTTTGACGTACTTAAAACCCTTTCCGGGTTGGTAAAAAACAAAAAGACAGGCGGCGTTTCGCATGCAGCGCCCCAGATTAAACAACAGCCTCAGCCGTCAAAACCGGTTCCTGCGGCGCCTAAGGCTCAAGTTGTTTCCGTGGATAATGAGGCGGTTGTCAAAATGGCAGAGGCAAAGGCACGGGAACTTATCATAGAAGCCAAAGACGAAGCTTTGAAAATCCGTCGTGATGCAGAAGAAGAGGCGAGGCGAAAACTTATCGATATCGAACGCAAAGAGGGAGCACTTGAAGATCGCGACGTCCGGTTTAAACAAATTGAACTTCAGACAGAGAAAAAAGCAGCAGAGATTGAAAAAATCAAAACCGAGCATATTGCCAAGCTTGAAAAAGTAGCACATCTGACCCGTGATGAAGCACGCACGGTTATCATGCAGGAAATGGCAGACGCCCTGAAAGAAGATCTCGCGCGTGAAGTACGGGAGTCGGCTGACCGCGCTCATGAAGAAGCGGAGGAAAAGGCCAAAGAGATTCTCGTGGATGCGATGAAACACGGTGCGACGGAATATGTTGCGGAATATACCGTATCGGTTGTGAAAATTCCCGACGAAGAAATGAAAGGCAGGATTATCGGTAAAGAAGGCCGCAATATCCGCGCATTTGAGACGGCAACAGGGGTAGATGTGGATTTGGATGAAGAGGGAGTAATCCGGTTATCCTGTTTTGATCCGGTACGCAGAGAGGTGGCGCGGGTCACTCTTGAGCGGCTGTTGCGGGACGGACGGGTACAACCCGGACGGATAGAAGAGTTGGTTGTGCAGGTGCGCAAAGAAATCGAGCGCATTATGTTTGAAGAGGGTCAGAAATTATGTCATGCGGTAGGCGTATACAATCTACCGGCGCCGATTGTTGCCCATCTGGGACGGTTTAAATACCGCTTCTCCTACGGGCAAAACATGATCGCCCATACACTGGAGGAGACCAAGATTGGTATCGCCCTTGCCCAGGAAGTGAAGGCCGATGTTAATGTGGTTCGCCTCGGGTGTCTCCTCCATGATATCGGTAAAGTGATTATGGACCGTGAAGGCACGCATATCGAGCTGGGAGTCGAGCTTCTGAAAAAATATGGGATGCCGCAGAAAGTAATCGACTGTGTGGCACAGCATCATGAAGATACGCCGTTTACATCTATCGAATCCATGCTTGTATATATTTCCGATGCGATTTCCGGCAGCCGTCCCGGAGCACGTAATGAAAATGTGGAGGAATATATTAAACGGCT
>MFKE01000016.1:31866-42103 GCA_001779455.1 Candidatus Gottesmanbacteria bacterium RIFOXYB1_FULL_47_11
GGCGCACAAAGGCGTTATGGAAGCATTTGCATTTCAGGCGGGACGCGAAATCCGCGTGATTGTAGATCCGGGGGCTGTGGATGATGCATCCGCGGTTCTGATGGCACAGGAAATTAAAAAGGAAGTGGAAGAAAAATTGACCTATCCCGGACAAATAAAAATTTCCGTCATCCGGGAGCTTAGGGCAACGGAGATAGCAAAATAAATAGTATTATATATGGGAAGTGTAGAGGCCCCAATTCATTTTGAGACCATAGAGGGTGGGTTACATGAATCAGTCGCACGGGTTGTATCTTTTAAACCTGATCTCATTATTGAAGGCGCCACAGGATCGCGACCTGTCCTGAAGAATCTCCTAAAAGCAGCATCCTATGGCGGTCCTTACATTGGGTTAGATATCAACATGGAAATAATCGAGCCCGGGGCATTTACCAGATATGGAAACTGTGCTAAGCCCGAATCTGTTTTTCCCATCATTCAGGAATTTTCATCAAAGGCTCCAGTTTTAAGTACATGGAATGCTCTTCCTGCAATTTTATCAAACCGTATCGGTCCGGAAGATAGAAAGGATCCTGAGGATGTTTTATCAACTAAAACTATTGTTCAGAATTTAACTCAATTATTTCCTTATCAGATGCATGTATTTTATAAAGATTTTTATCCTATGTTAGAGAATTTTTTTAAATTAAGTGTTGCGTCAGGATGGCAACTATTTTTATATGATGAAGATTCGGAACAAATGGTTGTTGTAATGATGCGTAAGTGATATTGGATCACATCCAGCTTATTCTATCAATCTGAAAAAATTGATATATTGACAGGGCGTGCCGAATTCTTTACATTGCCTCGTGAAGCCCGCCACAGCGGGCCCTGAAAATTTTTTTCTTGTTCTATCCCTCTGCCCGAAGGAGGTGAATACCACACTATGACAAAAGCAGATCTCGTTGAAGTCGTTGCAAAGAAAGCTAGTCTTACAGCAAAAGCAGCACGTGAATCCGTCGCCGCAGTATTTGGATCCATTACGGACGCACTTAAAAAAGGCGATAAAGTAGTGGTTACCGGATTTGGTACCTTCATGGTCCGATCACGGAAAAGTAGAACCGGCAGAAATCCTCAGACTGGTGCCCCGATCAATATCCCGGCACGCAAGACTCCAGGGTTTACCGCTGGAAAAGCATTGAAAAAAGTTGTCCGGTAAACTACCGCGAACAACACTAAATAGAGACCCCCGCCTCACCGGCGGGGGATTCTTTTATAACGTGACAATTTGAACGAATGTGGTACACTTACAGTATGCCAGCACGTAGGAAAAAAACTTCTTCAGGCAAAAAAATATCCGCAGTAGCAGAGCCGGCACACGCAGAAGTTCAACCGGTTGAAGAAAAGCCCATCGAAGAAAAACGCCCCACGGTGACCCAGGTTGTGGAAGTTGTTGAGGAAGAAGTGATTGAGGAAGAAGTGGCTCCGTCAGAAGAGGCGCCCGGCATTGTTACAGAATCAGAGGCGCAAGAAGAAAGAAAATCCGTCGTTGAAGAGTTGTATACCCAGAACAGGGAGCCTGCCGTAATGCCGGAAATATCCATGCATAAACAGGATGCCAAAAAATCACTGATCGTATGGGCGGTAGTGACGATTGTTGTTGCCCTTCTTACAGGCAGCATACTATTTGCCATTGCCAAAAAAGGCTCATCGGTTTCATCCTTGTTTGCCAGACCTACTCCGACACCTACGCCCGCACCTACCCCGACTCCCACCCCGACTCCGGCACCTGTTGATAAAGCTTCAATAAAAATTCAGGTATTAAACGGCGGCGGGACTCCGGGGGCAGCGTCCAAAATGAAGAAGTTTTTGGAAGACAAAGGATACACCGTAGATTCTACCGGCAATACGGATGAGTATACCTATACCACGACAGAAATTCACGGGAAAGATACGATGACGGATGCAGTGAACAATCTGAAGTCGGATTTGAAAGATACATATTCCCTCGGCACAGTCGCCAGCGACCTGGATGCAAGTGCATCTGCCGACGTACAGGTAATCGTCGGTAAAGAATAATTCCTCATGAAGTATAAAGCCCTCTTCCTGGATGTTGACGGAACGACGGTCGTCCATGGACTAGAGAATCTTCCGTCCCCACGGGTGACAGCAGCGATAAAAAAGGCATCAACCCGTATTCCCGTATGTCTGGTTACAGGCCGTTCATTGGTATATGTAAATAATGTTATAGACCACCTATCACTATCGGGTTTTTCGATATTAAGCGGAGGCCCGATACTTTACGATACCGCACATAAAAAAGTATTGCATATCGATCCGTTTCCCACTTCGGCTATTCCCTCCGTATATGCAATTGTAAAAAAATATCATTTAACAATGCAGCTTGAAAATGAACAAGGAGGACATGAATATGACGGAATTCATAAGCCTAAACATGTATTGTCCGTTTATATCAAACAAATAGATCCGAGTATCATAGACAGGATATTTTTTGAGTTTGAAAAAATACCAACAATTATTCCACACAAAGTGCCGGACTGGAATACAAAATATATGAGCATCGGAATTACCAGCCCTCAAGGAACAAAACTTCATGGAATAGTGCGGATAGCAGAGAAGCTTAATTTACAGCGGAATGAGCTTATTGGAGTTGGAGATAGTTATAACGACTTTCCGCTTCTGATGGCCTGCGGACTCAAGATTGCCATGGGCAATGCCGTGCCGGAACTCAAAGCGATCGCTGATTTTATTGCGCCGCCGGTTGAGGAAGACGGCGTTGCGACGGTTATTGAGAAGTTTATCCTCTAAGGCGTAAAATACGCTTCATGAAGTATTTCATCGTTACATTCGGCTGCGCTGCCAACCAGGCCGACAGTGAACGTGTCGCCGCGTACTACCAATCACGCGGGGACACAAAAGCAAAATCCGTTGAGGACACCGACGTTGTGATTATCAACACGTGCATGATCAGGGAATCCGCGGCGCACCGGGTATATGGACTCATCCATAATCTAAAAAATAAAAAAATTGTATTAACCGGATGCATGGTAGGAATGGCTGTACGGGAGAAGTCCGGCAACATGCTTCGGGAGCTAAAGAAAAAACTGCCGACAGTTGATGAATTTTTACCTATAGAAGAAGTGGGATTTGATTACATGCCCATCCGGACAGATAAAATGCATGCGTTGGTTCCCATCACCAACGGATGCAATAATTTTTGTTCGTATTGCGTGGTCCCCTTTACCCGCGGTAGGGAAGTCAGCCGGCCGTTTGAAGATATCCTTCGGGAATGCAAAGGATATGCGCGAGTGACGTTGATTGGTCAAAACGTAAACTCATACGGATCGGACTTAAAAAATAATACGATAAAACCTACATATGTAAAACATTTAGGGCGCCTGCGGATTCCTACGCTGTTTCCGGCACTTCTTGAAGAAGTTTGTAAGATAAAAGGCTTAAGGAACATTGACTTTATTTCTAGCAATCCGTGGGATTTTTCCGATGAGCTTATTGATGTTATAGCCCGGAACAAAAATATCTCGCGGCACATTCATTTACCGGTGCAGTCAGGGGACAATACGGTGCTAAAGCGCATGAACAGGTGGTATACACGTGAAGGATATATTGCATTAGTCGGTAAACTCCGAAAAGAAATTTCGGGGGTGACAATTTCGACGGATATCATTGTTGGTTTTTGCGGAGAGACAAAAAAACAGTTTGAAAATACCGTGAGATTGGCCAAAGAGGTCGGGTTTACCAAAGCGTATATTTCCATTTATTCAGATCGTCCTATGACGGCTGCACACAAGGTGTACAAAGATAACGTGCCGCATGCTGAAAAGAAACGCCGGTGGAACATATTGGAGGAGCTCATTAATAAAACTAATTTACAAAACGGCACCTATGAATAAGATACTCGTGATTTGCGGACCCACGGCAACCGGTAAAACTGCGCTTGCTGCCCAGTTTGCGCGCGTATTCAACGGAGAACTTATATCTGCCGACTCCCGTCAAGTATACCGGGGCATGGATCTTGCGAGTGGTAAAGACAGGCCGGATGTCCCCATTTGGCTTTATGACGTGGTTGCCCCCGATGAAGAGTTTAGTGTGAGCCATTGGGTGCGGCTTGCGCGCACGGCAATCGCCGATATTATCAAACGGGGAAAATTGCCGATTATCGTCGGCGGTACAGGATTATATATTAACGCATTACTGCATCCGTTTGAAACAATTGACATACCGCCGAACAAAGCGTTACGCAAAAAATTATATAAGCTGTCTGTTAGTGATCTTCAAAAAATGGTGACACGGGGAGACATAAATGATTCAGACTGGAATAACCCGCGGCGTCTTATACGGAAAATTGAAATTAAAAAATTCCAGCCTCGCCGGCCGGCAGATCTGCAGGCGTTTGATTATCTTATAATCGGACTTTCGGCTTCGCTATCGGTACTGGATACACGTATCGATGAACGTTTAAAAAAACGGTTACGGCAGGGGATGAAAGAAGAAATTATGTCGCTCTTAAAAACATATAAAAAGGAATTGCCCTCAATGACCGCAATCGGGTTGAATGAGCATGCCTACGCACGCCGTCAGCTGACATGGTTTAAGAAGCAGACCGATATTCACTGGTTTGATATCCGCTCAGAAACATGCGCTGATGATATAGAGTTGCTTGTTCGCAAATGGTATACTTAACTTGCCATGCATAGAAAAATAGAGATTTCAGAACGGACCGTCATTTTTACCCTGGCTCTTTTGGCCGCGATTTGGCTGATTCTTCAAATCCGAGACATTTTATTTTTCCTGTTTATCGCATTTTTGATCATGACCGCAATTTTCCCCATCGTGTCATGGTTGGATAAATACAAAATACCCCGCCCGGTAAGCGTATTTTTGATATACGTTTTTATGATCGGGTTTTTGGGCATATCGTTCGGCAGCATCGTTCCCATGCTTGTTGCGCAAACGACTACACTGGTGCAGACGCTTCCGGGAGTTGTCGCAAGGGTGTTGCCCTATTGGACGATAAACTTGCAGACGGTATTTGAGCAGATCGGGCCGATCTCCGAGAATGTTCTTTCAGTAACACTCAGTATTTTTTCAAACCTGGTGGCAACGCTTACCGTTCTCGTGCTTACGTTTTATTTTATCTATGAGCGCAAAAACGCTCATACAATACTCACTGATCTCCTGGGATCGACAATGGGTAAAAGGGCAGGAGAATTATTGCTTAGTATTGAGCGCAGGCTGGGCGCTTGGGTGAGAGGCGAATTGCTGCTCATGACATTTATCGGAGCGTGTAGCTATATCGGACTAACCCTCTTACATGTTGATTTTGCCCTCCCCCTGGCTATTATCGCCGGGTTACTGGAAATTATTCCCAATATAGGTCCGTTTCTGGCATTTATCCCTGCAGTTCTCGTGGCGCTTTCTATTTCTCCTCTTTTGGCGCTCAGCACAGCCGCGCTCTATCTCATTATTCAACAGCTGGAAAACAACATATTTGTTCCGATGGTTATGAAGCGGAGCGTCGGACTGTCACCGCTTATTACCATCCTAGCACTTATGGTGGGCGGAAGGCTCGGTGGCGTAGCAGGAGCAATTCTTGCAGTCCCGATACTGCTGGTTTTTGAGGTTCTTTGGGCGGCATTTCTACAAACAAAAAATCCCTCATAACGAGGGATGTTTTGTGTACCCGGGAATCTCATAAGCCAGATTCTGTTTCAAAATTCTCATTTCTCTAATGCCCGTAAACTTTGTCCCGCTTCCGCTTGCGCGAAATCTTGAATGCGTAATAATGGCGGGACGTTCGCCGGTTGCAGCGGGTGGGATTGCCTCTTTTCACCCATCTCCCATAGCCGTCAGGCTACAGGGAAATGATTAGTCTCTGTGGCTCTCTCAACCTGTCAGTTCAGGAATCGTTCCTGACCCCTTTCGGGGTCGGGACACCAGCGGTTACCCGTTCCCGCTTACGCGGGATCCCCTGCATTCTGCTGTCTGGACTTTCCTCCCGCCCTCACTGCCCTTACGGGCTGAGAGGCGGGCGAGAATTCGGATTCCAAGGTACCCTATAAGTATATCATAAAACCCCGACTTGTGTCGGGGTTTTATTTTGGACAGTTTCCACTTAAGTAAAAACTTTAGCCGCCGATTTTGTACATTCCTGTTCCGCAGACCGGACACTTTCCTTTCATTGCGGGTTTACCGTTTTTCATCGTAACTTTCACGGCTTTCGGATCTTCGCGCTTTGCGCGACATTTGACACAATACATGCTTGCCATAGTTCTATTTCACCTCCTTTCGTCTTTTACCTCAACCAATACAAACCAAGTTCAGCGCCGATTGCACAGGCTGACAGCAGCAGAGTTTTACCCAAATCCCGTTTGATTGCAGTGAGCTCAGCCGCGTTAATATCGATGGGGTTTTCGCCTATATGTTGGGATATGGTGGCCCGGAACTGGAATGTCGATCCGGATGGTTGAGCAGCAACCGGGGCGGGAGTAACGTGAAGCGATTGTGTTTGCCGTGCGTGTCTGCGTAAATCTGCAATAATTTTTTGCCGTTTTGATTTTTTAGGCATACTTAGCCTCGCGAGCCTGAGCGTAGCACGAGCGTGGCAGCCTTGTCAACCCTTCGGCAAGCTCAGGGTAGAAAACTCATTGACAACAAAGTGATAAAAATCTAGTATAATGAATACCAATGGTGTTCAATGGATCGATAATTTTTGTCGTCATTATTCTTGTTTGGGTGTTAGGATTGACAGCATGGGTGATCTGGACAGTGCGGCGATTGAAAAAGGTAACGAGTGGGGAGGCGCTGGAACAGATTTTGTCAACACAAAAAAAATTACGGGGAGAGACGGATGATCTCTATAAAACACTTGAAGAGATTAAAAAAGACGGACGTTTACATATTCAGCGTGTGGGACTGGTACGGTTTAATCCCTTTTCCGACACAGGGGGAAGTCAAAGTTTTACATTGGCACTCCTGGACGGGCACAACAACGGGCTTGTGATGACATCATTGTACGCGCGTACCGGGCACCGGTGGTATGTCAAAGAGGTAACGGGCGGGAAAGGCAGAGAACTTGCGCTTTCCAAAGAAGAATCGTCAGCAGTACAAAAAGCAAAACCATTTGAAGGAGAACATCATGCATAAACAACAATACATCATTACAGGTCTCATTGGCCTCGCGTTATATCTTATTTCGACCGGATTGTCTTTTGCCGCATTTACCGTTGTCGGGAAAAAATCTGCAGCTACAACTTCGCCGGTTTCTAATATAAGCGGTACGCAGCAGCATTTTGTCATTGACCCGTCTATTCCCCGGACACAAGCGTGTCCGTTGAACGGTAAACTATATACCAAGCAGGAAGAAGAAATTTGGAAGAAGCGCCGG
Organism: Candidatus Gottesmanbacteria bacterium RIFOXYB1_FULL_47_11; assembly: GCA_001779455.1. Lineage (GTDB taxonomy): Bacteria > Patescibacteriota > Microgenomatia > UBA10105 > UBA927 > XYB1-FULL-47-11. Next base: position 39,272 of record MFKE01000016.1, read on the forward strand.
CCGCTTGCGGTGATGATAGAAAACCATGCGGAATCACGTCCGCAGTCGGGCTTATCCTACGCAGATGTGGTATATGAAGCGGTTGCTGAAGGCGGTATTACACGGTTTATGGCAGTATTTTATTGCGGCATTGCGGCGCAAAGCATGAACCTTGCGCCGGTTCGTAGCGCCCGCACTTATTATCTTCCATGGGTTTTGGAATATGATGCAACGTATAATCACGTAGGTGGTGCCGGCGTCTGTGACGATCCCACGGTTGATACACGAGCGAAGGCGCTGTGCCAAATAGATCAGTACAAAATTAAGGACATGGATCAGTTCGGCATATCGTTCCCTACGTGTTATAGAAACCCGGATCGTCTGGGTCACCCAGTTGCGACGGAACACACGATGGTATGCGTGACGGATAAGCTTTTAAAAATTGCATCGGAACGCGGATGGACGAACGTGGATGCAAGCGGCATAGCATGGGATAAAAATTTTTCCTCATGGAAATTTAAAGATGATGCCAAAGAGGCGGAGCGCGGAGCGTCATTTTCGGCATCGTTCACCGCATGGAAAGGGTACAGCGATTATTCCGTGAAATGGGTATATGACGCGGCTACCAACAGCTACAAAAGGTTTAACGGTGGGCAGCCGCATACGGATTTGGAGACGAAAGAGCAGCTTGCCGCCAAAAATATTATCATCCAGTTTGCCGTTGAAACCGGCCCGGTAGATGAGCACGCGCACTTACTGTATGCAAACATCGGTTCAGGAACGGGGCTGTTATTCCAGGACGGGAAAAATATTAAAATTAACTGGAAAAAAGAAAACCGCAGTGCACGGACGAAGTTCTATGACTCGGCAGGTAAAGAGATTAGCTTTAACCGGGGGGCTATTTGGATAGAAATGTTGCCAACGGGCACACCGATTTCATACGAGTGACCGCTTTTCCTGCCCGGAAGGAGTGGTATGATTCTTGAAGATATCATTATTTCCAGGGTGAGAGTAAAGATTTTAACCCTATTTTTCACTCATCCCGGTACCATATTTCATGTCCGCGATATTGTCCGCAAGGTAGACGAGGAAATCAATGCCGTACGGCGTGAGCTTTCCCATATGGAGAAAGCGGGCATGGTGTCTAAGGAACAGCGGGCAAACCGCCTATTTTATTCTTTCCGGAAAGACTACCCGTTGTATTTTGATTTTTTGGAAATAATCGGGAAGACCTCGGGACTCGGGTGGGACATTATCAAGCAGCGTGTCAAGATCGGCAAGATTAAGTTTGCGATGATTTCCGGCAGGTATCTGCGGGGCATTCCCAAAAAGACGGGGTCTGAGGTAGACCTCCTGATTGTCGGCAACGTAGTACTCCCGGAAATGTCGCAGCTTGTAAAAGCAGAGGAAGTACGACGAGAACGGGAAATTAACTACACCGTGATGACGGAAGAAGAGTTTGCCTTCCGCAAACGCCGTCGCGATCCGTTCGTTCTTTCCATATTGGAGGGATCGCGCGTTATGATCATCGGCGACGAAGAGGAGTTGGTAGCCAATGTTTAACAATCCCCGCCGGGTTTTCATCCTGATTATTTTTCTTGCCATAGTCATGGCATTTATTGATATACCCTCTTCTCCGGGAATCCACTTTTCATTTTTGGGACTGACGGTGGATAAAAAGTTTTCTACGAATTTAGGACTGGATTTGTCCGGCGGCTCCCATTTAGTTTTGGAGGCGGACATGAAAGATATTCCTCAAGCCGACCGGGCTGCGGCCCTGGATTCAGCCCGGCAGGTCATTGAACGCCGTGTGAATTTTTTCGGTGTTTCTGAGCCTATTGTCCAGACTGCAACGACAAAGAATAATTTCCGTATTATCGTAGAGCTTCCCGGTATATCGGATGTTAAACAGGCAATCGCCCTTATCGGACAGACAGCGCAACTGGATTTCCGTGAGTTTACCGATCCTGATGCTTCAGTTTCCGCAATCACGACCTACGCTGATCTTATGATGATGACAAAGCCTGTGGGTTTAACAGGAAAGGATCTTAAACGTGCCACTGTTACGTTTGATACGACGACGGGATCACCGGAGGTGGGATTACAGTTTACGTCAGAAGGCGGGAAAAAGTTTGGTGATGTGACAAGGCGTCTCGTCGGCAAACCGCTCGGGATATTCCTGGATGATGCACCGATCACGATACCCGTCGTCAAACAGGAAATTATTGACGGGCAGGCAGTGATTAACGGTACGTTTACGCAGGATGAAGCAAAAAATTTAGCACTGCAACTGAATGCAGGCGCACTTCCCGTACCGGTTTCGGTAGTTGAGAAGAGTACGGTCGGGGCCACGCTTGGCCAGACGTCCGTAGAAAAAAGTGTGTATGCCGGATCCGTGGGACTTGTGATTGTTGCCATCTTTATGATTGCCCAGTACGGATGGTTAGGGCTCTTGGCTGATATGGCGCTTGTTGTCTATGGACTGTTGACATTTGCGATATTCCGTTCAATTCCGATTACCCTCACCCTGCCGGGAATTGCAGGATTTATTCTTTCAATCGGCATGGCGGTGGACTCAAACATTCTTATTTTTGAGCGGTTTAAGGAAGAAAAGCGCGCCGGTCGTCCTTGGAAAGTAGCCATGGAATTGGGATTCGGGAAAGCATGGGACAGTATCCGGGACGCAAACTTTACGACGCTTATCACATGTGCAATCCTTTATAATCCGGGCAATTGGGAATTCCTCCCCAGTTCCGGCATGGTCCGCGGATTTGCCGTAACGTTGTTTATCGGAGTATTGGCAAGTTTATTTACCGGTATTATCGTGACACGGACATTTGTGCGGGTGCTCTA
>MFKE01000016.1:42113-45825 GCA_001779455.1 Candidatus Gottesmanbacteria bacterium RIFOXYB1_FULL_47_11
TGGCTCTACGCCCTTATTTCAGCACTGGTTCTCGTGCCGGGTATTTATTCCCTTGTTCGGTGGGGACTCCGGCCGGCAATCGATTTTACCGGAGGGACACTCGTTGAAGTAAAAAGTGACACACCTCCAGCCGGGGCAAGTGTTCAGAAAACTGGCAGTGGCACCTATCTTGTGCGGCTGCAGGATGAGACGGCATCAATAGCAGGTGAGATTTTACGGGAAGAAACCGTGGGCCCGGTGTTGGGGAAAGAGCTGCTTGCCAAAACCGTAACTGCTGCGCTGTTTGCTATCGCGGCAATCCTTGCGTATGTGGCCTATGCATTCAAGAATATCAAATTCGGTATCAGTGCAATTGTCGCCCTTGTACATGACCTACTCGTGGTGCTTGGATGCTTTTCGCTCTTCGGACATTTTTGGGGAGTTGAAGTCGACACGCTTTTTGTAACCGCGTTTCTCACGACGATAAGTTTTTCTGTCCACGACACGATCGTGGTGTTTGACCGGATCAGGGAAAAGTCCAAGCGGGGGGATGGCGGTTCGTTTGAGGCAATCACGGATCAGGCGCTTACCGAGACTATGGGCAGATCGCTGACCAATTCGTTTACGATTATATTTATGTTACTCGCGCTGATTCTTCTGGGAGGGGATACCATCCGTTGGTTTGTGATCGCCCTTCTCATCGGAACCATTTCCGGCACCTACTCTTCGCCGTTTGTAGCAACTCCTGTATTAATTCTCTGGAACCGCTGGGAGAAGTCGCCTCGTCGGCGACCCGCCGGAGAGGCGGGAAAAAAGTAATTATTTTGTTATGAGCCATGCGTCCTTGGTTTGTTGAATAACACGCATTTGTAGATTTATTATTACTTCTCGTTGGATGGGATCCATATGTATACATACAATAAACCCATCATTTTTTAATGTTCTTTTCAATTCCGAGAAATATTTTTTCATAATTTGATAATTGTGTTTTAAATATAAGATTGGTCCGCGGACATCAATAATAGTGTCAAACAGGTGGTCTTTAAATGGTAAGTTTATGCCATCCGCTGCTACTGCTCCGGGAATTTGAGTCACAACGCCTTTTCTTTCCATATCAAATTTTACCGCCTGTTCCCCACGAATTATATGTTTTGATCTTGATTTATCTAACGGTTCATAAACTACTCCGTGAGGCACATTTACGTATATTTGATATCCTTGAGATGTCCTCGAACCATCATGATTAATAGTCACAACACCTAAAGACGGGTCAATTGAAATTAATGATAAATGAGGAATTACTTCTAGTAGCTCACGCTCAAACTTTCGATAAATTCCGCTTCCACAATTCAATACCCGCCCACCCTTTGGAATAAATTTTGTAAAATCAAACCCCAAAACAGTAATTGTTTCCGCAAGAGTCAGATCAGATACAAGGAAATTTGGATTACCATTTGCCTCTATCATAGGCGCTAAGTATATCAGAAAGTTTAATTCTTTATCTAATTGAGGGGAAATTGTTTGAGGCGTGCGAGTAACTCCTCCCGTTCATTTTTGAGTTTTCCGGCTTCGACTTCGGCGAATAAATCACTGAGCACTTTTCCGACTTCCGGACCGGGCTTTATCTTCAATGTTTTCATCACGTCAAATCCGTTGATTTTCAGATCTGCCACTGTGAAGGGCTGCTTTTGTACTTCCTCGAGCCGTTTTTTGAATAGTTCCATGCGCCACGATGTTTCCGCGGCTCCCCCCCCGAGCCGGTCGCCGGTCCGCAGCGCCAGCATATCGGTAAGATTTTCGCGGCCTACATGGCGGATGAAGCGGCGCAGTGCATTGTCTGTCTGCCGCTCGTCGACGGTAAACTGATGCCAGCGTATAAGCGTAAGGATTTTTTCGATTTGTTTCCGGCTGAAGCGGAGACGGTTGACGATCGCCTTGGTAAGTTTTGTGCTTACCATCTCATGGTTATAAAAGGTGATGATGCCTTTTTCATCCACCTTATACGTCGGTACTTTGCCGATATCATGAAGAAGAGTAGCCAGGCGGACGACAGGATCCTTGCTTGTACAATGCTTGAGCGCCATAACGCTGTGGGTGCCTACGTCATAGATGTGATGCCGTGCCGGGCTTTTTTGTCCGATGGCGAAGGCCGCGTCCAGTTCCGGAAGAATTATTTTTAACAACCCCGTTTGCTTAAGAAGGAGAATCCCGTCTGCGGCAAAGGGTGAGGCGAGAATCCGCAACAGCTCATCCCGGACGCGTTCGACGGAAATGTCCTGAATAAGATGCACATTTTTTTTAATTGCTCCGAGTGTTGCCGGTTCGATCATGAATCCCAATTCGGACGCGATGCGTACTGCACGCATTTGGCGCAGCGCATCTTCTTCAATTCTTTTGGCGGGGTCCCCAACCGCGCGGATGATTTTATTTTTCAAATCCTCCTGTCCGTGGTAGGGATCGGTAAGCGTTTTTCCATCGTACGCTATTGCGTTTATGGTAAAATCCCGGCGTGAAAGATCCTCTGTAAGTGTTTTGCCCCACTCAATATTGTCCGGATGGCGGTGATCAGAATATTCTTTTTCACTCCGGTACGTGGTTACTTCATAGATATCATCCGGCATTTTTATTCCGACCGTCCCGAACTGATTGTCGTAGAAACTGTCCGGAAATATGTTGAGTAAATCTTCCGGCTTGGCGCTGGTGGTAAAGTCCCATCCTTTTGTGGGTCTTCCCATCAACAGATCACGTACGGATCCGCCGACGGCGTATGCCTCAAGCCCCGCGTGTTTGAGTGAATCGATAATTGTCCGTGCTGATTGAGGTAGTTCTATCATACTGGTATTATAGCGTGTATGACCAAGAAGTGGCAGATTCTTCATGCATACGGGAAAAATGTAGTAGAAATTCTGACAAAAAGCAGGGGGCTTATCATGGCGCGGGATCCGGGAGAGTTTACCGCGGGCGACGTCGGCATTGACCCCACATCACTGCGCCGCGCAGAAGCCCGGATAAAAAAAGCAATCAAAAATAAAGAATCCATTGTGGTGTATGCCGATTACGATGCAGATGGTATTACGGCGGGGGCACTGATGTGGGAAACACTTCATGGTTTAGGAGGGAACGTCATGCCCTATATTCCCCACAGGGTAGAGGAGGGATACGGCTTGTCTAAAAAAGGAATCGATGCCGTACGGGAAGCATATGATCCGTCGCTCATTATTACGGTTGATCACGGCATCACCGCCCGGGAAAACGTGGGGTACGCTAAGTCTCTGGGAATTGATGTCATCGTCACCGATCATCATGTGAAGCCTGATAAGCTTCCCGATTGTACGATAGTCCACACGACAGAACTTTGCGGGGCGGGAGTATCATGGTTTGTCGCCAAATCGTTAGGGGTTGCGGATCTTTCATTTGCGACAATTGGCACTATCGCGGATTTAGTGCCACTCACCGGGCCGAACCGTTCAATCGTGAAATACGGCCTGGAAGAGATCCGTAAAACAAAACGCGTTGGACTCCTGGCGCTTATGAGGGATGCAGGTATCGAGGCGGAGGATATTTCAACGTATGAAATTTCTCACGTACTTGCCCCGCGGTTAAATGCCATGGGCAGACTAGTTCACGCTATGGATGCGCTCCGGCTTTTGTGTACCAAACAGGAAGATAAAGCAAAACTTTTGGCGCAAAAACTCGGACTGACGAACTGGGAAAGACAAAAACTTACCCGGGA
>MFKE01000016.1:45839-47007 GCA_001779455.1 Candidatus Gottesmanbacteria bacterium RIFOXYB1_FULL_47_11
CTCTGGATATCTTACGTAAGGCGCCGGAGTCTTCAAAGAAGCTCATATTCGTCGCGCATGAAAATTATAACCAGGGGGTGATCGGGCTTGTTGCCGGGAAACTGGTTGAAGAGTATTACCGGCCGGCAATCGTGGTGGCGCGGGGGGACGAAATTTCCAAAGCGTCTGCCCGGTCCATAGCCGGCTTCAATATCATTGAGGCCATCCGGAAGGTTGATAACTTGCTGATTGATGCCGGCGGGCATCCGATGGCCGCGGGATTTACCGTTGAAACAAGAAATTTACCCGCACTCCAAAAACGACTCGAACATATTGCCCAAAAAACAATATCGGAAGATATGCTAACGCGTACCGTCCGTATTGATATGGAATTGCCGCTGTCGGATATTACCCAGGAGCTGTGGAAAGGGCTACAGACCCTTGCACCGTTCGGGATGGGGAATCCGGAACCGGTGTTTGCCACGCGTAGCGTAACCGTAGAAGATTCACGGCTTGTCGGCGCCGGAGGGAAACATTTGAAGCTCCGTGCGTCCGGTTTCGATGCAATTGCATTCGGTATGGGCAATTTTTCATCTGCGCTCAAAAAAGGTTCGGTTATTGATATTGCCTACACCATCGACATGAATATCTGGAACGGGAGAAAAAGTCTCCAATTGAAGCTGCGGGATATCATGGTACAATAAACGTATATCTTATGAGAACGTTATCCTCAGAGACGGTGAATGCAATCGGCCGCGAAGTCACGCTTCAGGGTTGGGTGCATGCCCGCCGTGACCACGGCAAAATTATGTTTTTGGATCTGCGGGATAGGTCCGGTCTCGTACAGTTGGTGGGCGCTCCGGTTGAGGTGTCGCACGAGGATGTTGTTGAGGTTGTTGGTTTGGTAAAGAAGCGGCCGGAGGCGATGATAAATACAAAGATTGTTTCGGGAACTATTGAGGTGGAAATAAAAAAGTTGAATATTCTCTCAAAGGCAAAAGAACTGCCTTTCCCTATAGATACGGCGGGGTATGATATCAACGAAGAGATTCGTTCAAAATACCGCTATCTGGACCTGCGCCGGCCGCGTATGGCGCGCAATATCCGCGTGCGCTCGCGCGCAGTTGCTTTTATCCGGAATTTTCTTTTAGAAAAAGATTTTGTTGAAATTGAGACACCCATCCTTACC
>MFKE01000016.1:47058-47611 GCA_001779455.1 Candidatus Gottesmanbacteria bacterium RIFOXYB1_FULL_47_11
CCGGGAAAATTTTATGCACTTCCGCAATCCCCGCAGCAATACAAACAGCTTCTGATGGTTGCAGGATTTGAGCGCTATTTTCAGATCGCCCGGTGTTTCCGTGATGAGGACCCCCGCCGCGACCGCGCGTACGGGGAGTTTACACAGTTGGATTTGGAGATGTCCTTTATCACACAGGAAGATATTTTACAGTTGGCAGAATCGCTATTTTCATCACTTATCGCAGAACTATTTCCGGAGAAGCACATATCCCAAACGCCATGGCCGCGGTTATCCCATAAAGAAGTGATGGAAAAATACGGCACCGATAAGCCGGATTTGCGCAAAGATAAAAGTGACCAAAATGAACTGGCATTCAGCTGGACGATAGATTTTCCACTCTTTACCCAACAGTCAGAAAAAGATTTCTTTTTCGGATCAGGCAAAGCTAAATTTGCTCCGTCCCACCATATGTTTACCGCTCCGCACCCGGATGATATCCCGCTACTATCCACAGACCCTATGAAGGTGCGCGGGTTGCAGCATGATTTGGTGCTCAATGGGTTTGAAGTGG
>MFKE01000016.1:47661-56377 GCA_001779455.1 Candidatus Gottesmanbacteria bacterium RIFOXYB1_FULL_47_11
GACCTGATTGGATTTACCCAAAAGCAGAAAGAGGAATTTGCGCACATGCTGACGGCGTTTGGCTACGGCGTGCCGCCTCATGGGGGGATTGCTCCCGGCATTGACCGCTTTCTGATGGCAGTCTTGGGCGAGCCCAGCGTACGCGAAGTTATGGCCTACCCGACCAGCGCCTCGGGACAGATAAGCGTTATGGATGCGCCAAGTGAAGCGTCGGCGGGACAACTAAAAGAACTAGGAATTAAGGTATAATTGCATGGCTAAAAATAAAACTGCTCAATACGGCCCGTGGTGGAAGGCCTCATGGGAGAAAATCCTCTTTTTGATTTTGTTGGCTGCGTTTGTTTTGATATCTCCCGGGCAAAATATATATCTCTTGGCGCAAAGCCCGGACACCGTCGTCTTACCCCCCTGGCCGTTTGCCGTGCCGACTCCCGCGCCATACCCTGTTAACCAAACAGGCTGGTATCCGGGAACGGAAATTACGGCAACAGGCGTAGTTGTTTTGGATATCGACTCCGGTGTGTATCTCTTTAAACGGAATGAAACAATGACACTCTCCCCGGCGTCGACGACGAAGTTGCTTACGGCATTGGTAGCCCTCGAAAACTATAATTTGGATGATATAGTGACGATAAAAAACACTGCGAACAATGGTCAAGTGATGGGACTTGTTCCGGGAGAACGGATGACTGTGGAAAATTTGTTATTCGGGGCGCTTATTCATTCGGGAAACGATGCGGCATGGGCACTTGCCGACTATTATCCCGGAGGAGTGCCAAAGTTTGTGGAGGCGATGAACCAGAAAGCCAAAGAACTGCATTTGACTTCCAGTACATTTGCCAATCCTGTTGGGTATGATGACCCCGGTCATAAAATGACTCCGATGGATCTGGCTCTGTTAGGGGAGGCGGCGCTTGATAATACAGTAATTGCCAAAATGGTTGCCATACCGGAAATTACCATTTCCGACGTGACGCATACATACTTTCATCCGCTCCGGAATGTAAATACGCTTCTGGGGAAGATTCCCGGTGTCGGCGGGATTAAGACCGGGTGGACGGAAGAAGCAGGGGAGAATTTAATTACGCTTGTGGAGCGGGGCGGACACCGCGTGATTACCGTTGTTTTGCATAGTCAGGATCGTTTCGGGGAAACATCGCGCCTTATCGACTGGGTGTTTGGTAATTACCGGTGGGAAGAGCTGCAACCCGAATAGCGCTCATTCCGTCCACGGGGCGGCTATAGCCGGGACGTATGCCATAAATCCATTATCTCCTTCGAAAACAAATACGGGTTGTAAGTATGTCTGAACCTCGTATGAATCATAGTATCCCAAATAGACATTCCGGATGACTGCAGTATCTCCGCCGGTCGGATAGCGGGCAATATATCCCATGCCGCTTTGTAATTCCTGCCAGGCCTGGGCACTTGTTTTTAATCCGTATGATGCAAACGTCTGGATATCAATCGGCCAGTGCGTATAGGCAAGCTGTAACAGTCTTTTTTTCCTGTGTGATGCACCGCTGAAGATGAGCGAGACAGGCGCCTCGCCGGGACTGGCAGTAAATATCTTCATGCCCCCGATGGGAGTCCGGAAAAAATCTATGCGCACTGCGTCTGCTTGGGATAAGCTGCCAACCGGAACAAGAGTTGTTCCGTTTAATTTCCAGTAGGTTACTTCGGGGGAGCCGCTTGATAAATCGTCGTTGTACAAATCATAGGTGGTAAGCATGTTAATTGCTTCCTGTTTGATCGTATCGGGTGCGGGGAAGCTACGTTCGAGAAATACGGACGGGTCCTGTTCAAACGCATACCGTACGATAAAATTACTGGATACGATGTCATACCGCAGTCTCCGAAGCGGAAATTCCTGATCATTGAAACGGTAAATATTTTTGCTTTCCTGAATCGGTGTCGGGTTAAACTCCAGTTGCCCCGCAAATTCCTGTGCATTATTAAGCGCAAGCAGGTTCGGAGCCTTTTTGGGCATAAAATACACGTTTGCAGACTCAGACGCCTTGGGGACATCACCTTCTATAGTCTGAAGTTGGAAAACGAGTTTTGCGGGGTCGGGGGCTGCGGCCGGAAATTTGATTGTCGGTAATTTTCCGAATGCATGATTCGGGGGGATTGCTTTGGGCGGGAAGAATATGACGAAAACGGCAATAAATATGCTCCAAAAAATCCGCAACAGTATATACGCGATGACACCAAGGATTCCCCAATTGATGGCGCGTCTGGTGTAATAGGCGGTATCGGTTAGACTCATAGGCAGCATATTCAGTATACGTGCCGGGCGTGGTAGAATCAACATACTATGACTTCTGTTCGTACGCGTATCGCTCCCTCTCCGACGGGTCAGGATTTACATATCGGAAATGCATACACGGCGCTTATCAACTACGTCGTGGCCAAAAAATACGGCGGACAATTTATTATCCGCATAGAGGACACTGACCGGACGCGTCTTGTGGAAGGGTCAGAGGATCGGATTCTTGCATCACTCAAATGGCTTGGTATTCCGCACGATGAGGGTCCGGATATCGGAGGATCGCATGCTCCGTATCGTCAGTCAGAGCGGCTGGATGTGTACAAAAAATATGCAGAAGAGCTGATAGCCAAAGGACATGCCTATTGGTGTGAATGCACGCCAGAGCGGCTTGCCCAGATGAGAAAAGAGCAAGAGGCGCGTCACGAGCCGCCCATGTATGACGGACATTGCCGCGGGCGCAATCTTTCCAAAGGGCTCACCATACGGTTAAAGGTGCCAAAAGAAGGGACGACGGTGTTTCATGATCTTATCCGCGGAGACGTATCGTTTGAAAATAAACTCATTGATGATCAGGTTATCCTTAAGTCCGACGGTTATCCCACATATCACCTTGGAGTAGTTGTTGATGACCACCTTATGAACATTACGCATATTATCCGCGGAGAAGAGTGGATTTCGTCAACGCCGAAGCATATTTTGTTGTATCAGTTTTTTGGTTGGGAGGTCCCGCACATTGCGCATGTATCGGTTCTCCGCAATCCGGACCGCAGTAAGCTCTCAAAGCGTAAAAATCCCGTGTGGGTATCGGATTACAAAGAAAAAGGGTTTGTACCCGAAGCGATCAAAAATTATCTTGCCACAATGGCATGGTCATTCCCCGGAGGGAAGGATATTTTTTCCGTTGACGAATTGATTAAGGAATTTAACATAGAGGATATTCAGACCACGGCACCTATTTTTGATGTGGAAAAATTAAAATGGGTGAACGCAAAATATTTGAAAGAGTCGGATATCAACGAATTTTACGGGGGGAAGTATCCGGAAGACAAGGTACGTTTAATCTGGCCGCTTGTCCGTGAGCGCATGCATGTCCTTACGGAATTTGAATCTCTTGCAGGATTTTTCTTCGAGCGGCCTGCCAAAAAAGAAATAAATAAAAAAATTGCTGATGTGTTAAAACAATGTGATTGGAATCATGATGCGATGGAGCATGCGATCCGTGCTGCGGCGGGGGAGAATGCGCGGGATGCATTCATGGAACTGCGTGTTGCCGTGACCGGCAAGACCGTTGGCCCGCCACTTCTGGAATCATTAGAAATCCTTGGCCGCGATGAAACGCTCGCTAGGTTAGGATAAAAGGATAAACTGAATGTCCGGTTCCTCGTAGGGGTGCACCTTGCGGATTGCCTTTTCCACAGCAATACGTTTCTTTTCCGAGCAACGCATTTCGATTTTTGCGCCTGTTACCTTTGTCAACTCGCCGACTTTTCCTTCGCTGGGATGCGCTCCTTGTTCGCTTTTCCATTGACTTTTGCCACGGGTAACAAACGCGCAATGAGAATAATTTTCGAGAATGCCCGCCCCGGCGTTGCTTGCCGCGTCGATTATTTTGTTAATTATGGTTTCATCGTCAGGGCAAAATACAAACAATTGATAATTCATATTATCCGATGTATTCCGACCAGTGTGAATCGGTTTCGACGGTGAGCTCAAGATATACTTTTTTGCTTGTTGCCGTTTCCAGTTCTTTTCTGGCCGCCTGGCTGATTTCCTTAATCATTGCGCCTTGCCGCCCGATAATCATTGCTTTGTAGCGGTCGGCGCTCGTGAGAATGCGTGCTTTTATATACACGACGCCGTTATCGCGCTCTACAACTTCATCAACGACACAGGCGAGCGTATACGGGACTTCTTTGCGCAGAAACAGAAATGCCTTCTCGCGGATGATTTCCGATATAAATAGTCTGCTGTCGATATTCAATCCCGGCTGGACGAGAGTTTTCGTGTCTATTTGAGGTTCTCCTTCCGGCAGGAGTTCAAAAATCGTTTCCAAAAGGATATTCAGATTTTTACGCTGGAGTGCGGATATTTCCACCACACGGTCAAATTCTTCTTCCATAAATTTATATTGAACGATATGGGTGGGGGTTCGTACATCGGTTTTATTGATCACGAGAATTTTCGGAGCTTTCACTTTCCGGGCAATCCCGAGCGTCTTGTTTTCTTCGAAGTCTTTTTCCCGTGTATGGTCCACCATATAGACAAGGACGTCTACGCCCCGTTCTATGGATGCTTCGGCCTGTTGATTTATGCGTTTGGCAATCGGATCGCGTACCTTGCCGAATATGCCCGGCGTATCGACAAAAATAATTTGTCCGCGGTTATCCTCATACACGGCCTGGATATTAAACCGCGTGGTTTGCGGCTTGGGGCTGGTTATGGAAACCTTTTGGCCCAGGATATTATTAAGGAGCGTGGATTTCCCCACGTTCGGCCGACCAATAAGACAGACAACACCTGTTTTCATTGTTGTATTATAGCAGGAAATGTATTATATCTAACTATACGGAGGGAACAGTATATATGAATAAAAGCACGACCATCATTATTATCATCGTTGCCCTGTTTGTTTTCGTGGGAGGAGCGGCAATGTATTCAAAAAGTAAAATAACCGTTCCGGTAGCAATAGAGGAAATTACTCCTGCTTCGGATGATGCAGTTACCAGTCAGGATACATCCGATAATGCACTGGATCAGGATTTTGCAACCATTGATGCAAAACTTAAAGCTGCAGATCAAGATGCAACGAATATAGATACGGGCTTGAATGATAAACAGGGTGATTTATCGGAACAGTAAAGGATATTTCAAAGGAGGAATATGAAATCCATGATCGTTTTAGGGATAGTTTCTTTTTTCATAATGGGGGCTTCAATTGCATATGCCGCTCCCACCGGTAGGCCACCCGCTTTGGAAACCAGAGCAGCAGGGAGACAGGATGCTACTATGTCGCGCTTGAAAACCCGCGCGGACAATGAAATTACCCGGCGCGTAAATGCACTCACCAAGCTTATGTCGCGCATTTCTGAAATGAAACGGCTGACCTCAGATCAGAAAACGGGTCTGACGTCTCAGGCGCAGGCAGAGATTACGTCACTGAACACACTAAAGGCAAAAATAGATGCGGATACAGATATTGCGACACTGCGCACTGATGTACAGTCGATTACAAAATCATACCGGATCTATGCACTGTATATTCCCAAGATGTATATCATCATGCATGCGGATCGTCTGCTTGGATTGGTCGATGATATGACTGTGTTGCAGGCGAAGCTGCAGGTCCGTATCGATGCGCTGAAGGCAGAGGGGAAAGATACAAGTCAAATGCAGGCCTTTATTTCTAATATGACCACGAAGCTTGCAGATGCCAAAACGAAGGCGCAGAGCGCAATAGATATGGTTATGCCCCTTACACCCGAAGGGTTTCCGGGTAATAAAGCAACGCTCGTGAGCGCGCGAACGCTCTTACAGACAGTCCGTAAGGATTTGGCTGATGCCCATAAAGCTGCACAACAGATTCGTCAGAATGCGAAAATTACACCGGTTGGTCCCACACCGACGCCCGCTACGCCGTAGCATTAGCCAGGCGAGCCGTAAGGAATTTCAGTCGCATATTTTTTCGTGGTGGAAAACACACAGGCGCGATCTTCCCTGGCGGCATACGCACGATCCGTATAAGATCTTCGTTTCGGAAATCATGCTGCAGCAGACGCAGGTATCGCGCGTTATCCCGAAGTATCTCGAGTTTATACATCAATATCCCACCGTTAATTCTTTGGCAAAAGCATCTACATCCGACGTGCTTCGGTTATGGAAGGGGATGGGGTATAACAGGAGGGCATTATATCTGAAAAAATCAGCTTTACTGGGTGAAATTCCTAAAACTGAAAAAGAACTTATGAAATTGCCCGGAGTGGGGAAATATACTGCGCGGGCAATTTTGGTATTTGCGTATAAACAGGATATCGCCATGGTGGATACGAATATCCGGCAAATACTCACCCATTTCTTTTTTGGCGATGCACCGCAAAAAGAAAAGGTTATACAGCAAGTTGCGGATCAGCTATTACCAAAAGGTAAATCCTGGGAATGGCACCAGGCGCTCATGGATTATGGAGCGATGGAATTGGAAAAAATTCCGGGAGTAATTAAAAAACAAAAAAAATTTAAAAATTCCAATCGGTATTTCCGGGGAAAGCTTATGGATATCCTCCGGGAAGGACCGGTAAAAGAATATTCTTCTCCGATTGTCACCGGTCTTATTAAAGACGGGTTAGTTGTGAAAAAAGACGGGATGCTTTTGTTACCCGATTGAGAGCACTGTATACGTTTTTATACCGCTTGGGGTATGGACCTCAACAATGTCGCCTGATTTTTTCCCGGCGAGGGCCCGGCCGAGGGGGGATGCGGGTGAGATATACTTTTTTGTCGGATCGGATTCAAAACCTCCTACGACGGTGTATTCATACTCCCGGGTGCCGTCCGTCAGTTTTACCCGCGTGGGTTCAATAATTTTTGCCAGCCGGATGAGCCGTTCCACCCGGCGGATCCGGGAATCTAAAAAAGACAATTGCTGGCGTGAGGCTTTGTAGTAGCCGTTTTCGGAAAGATCGCCCATGTTACGCGCTTCACGCAGATGATCCACTGCCTCGGGGCGCTGAGCGAGGAATTTTGCTTTGTCCGCGAGAAGTTTTTCGTACCCCTCACGGGTAACGGGAATTCGTGGTTCTTTTTTGGGTTGGAATTTTATCACAATAGTTTCAAAATATTTTTTTTGAGTGATGCGACAGCTTTTTCGTCATATACGGAGCACGTGAATATCTTTTTCTGTTTAAAAAGTTTTCTTAATGCAGTAATAGCTGCCGGCCCGACCAGATCCGTTTTCGTGAGAACGATATATTCCGGTTTTGTGAGAAGCTGGGGATTAAACTTGCTAAACTCATTCCTGATTGTTTCATACGCACCGCGCGGATCCGCTATGGTTGCGTCAACGCAGTGGAGAAGAATCTGCGTTTTTTCAATATGGCGGAGAAAATCTAACCCCAGTCCTTTTCCTTTCGATGCGCCCTCAATGAGTCCCGGTATGTCTGCAATCGGATGGGTGTCGAGCATGCCGATTGTCGGGTCCAGGGTGGTAAACGGATATGCTGCAACCGCAGGCCGGGCATTGGTGAGCACCGTCAGAAGGCTGCTTTTACCGGCATTGGGAAGGCCCACGAGTCCTATTTCGGCAATCAGACGAAGTTCGAGGAGAAGCTCTTTTTCCTCACCGGGCTGCCCCTGTTCGGCAGTACGCGGTGTCTGATTTGTCGGGGATTTAAACGCTGCGTTACCGCGTCCGCCTATGCCACCGCGCGCGATGCAAAATGGTACATCATCAGTTACTTCACGCGCGTCGTTAGTTGCGGCTTCTGAGACACGGGTACCCAAAGGAACCTGAATGATCACATCCTCTGCTTTCCGCCCGAACATATTCTGACGGGCGCCGTTGCCGCCGTTTCCTGCCACGATCTTTTTCTTGTACCGGAACTGGCGCAAGTCATTCACATTTGCGGAGCCCACTATGTAGATATTGCCGCCGTTCCCGCCGCGTCCGCCGTCGGGTCCTCCTTTAAACGGTTTGAGGGTAGCCGCGCCGTTCCCGCCCCGGCCGGCGTGGACAATGATCGTGATGTTATCAACAAGCATGCCCCTATTGTAGCATTTGTGGCGTATTAGTGAGTTGAGGCTGAGTTTAGAGTATAATATGGGTACTTGGGAGGTCGTATAACGGTAGTCGCCTCACCGGCGACCCGCCGAAGAGGCGGGTACATCCCTCTCAGCGGGATTATCTTGGTTTAACATTGTTCTCAGCGCTGCGGGATCGTATAACGGTAGTACACATCCCTCTGGAGGATGTTATCTTGGTCCGAATCCAAGTCCCGCAGCGCTGCGAATAATAATCCGAATCCAAGTCCCGCAGTAAGATTGGACACTAAGCGACCGTAAGCCCTAAAAAAGCCTGATTCTGCTTGCTAAGTGTTACTTCCTATTTTAGGAAGTCTCGGACCGTACGTTTGTTATTCAGTAACGCATAATATGATCAAAATGTGGATATTTGCAATATTGCTATTTTATATAACCCCTTTTTTATTCGGAATTGCTATACCAGCAGTAATAATTCCATTATTAGTTAAATTAATTGTCGCCCGAAAGAAGTTTAACAATATTCCTTCGGTAAAACCATTTATCTTATTTCTTATTCTTGGAGGGTTAATTGCAAGTATACTTTGGTTTTTTCTAATTCAAGATAATGTATATCATACCTGGGACACTTGGGCTGCTGTAGATTATTCCTTTTTTGGTTATGAACACCCCTCATTTGGTTTGGGAAACGGCTGG
>MFKE01000016.1:56396-77761 GCA_001779455.1 Candidatus Gottesmanbacteria bacterium RIFOXYB1_FULL_47_11
TGGGCAGCTTTGACAATATCTGTCTATGTTTGCACTGCTTTCTTAGCTTGGTAGAAAAATAAAAAATCTACTCAAATCAAAGAATACAAAAAAACATTAATTATTTCTGTACTAGTGTTAATTTTAGTAACGATGGTTTTCCCAAACTTTAAATTTTTTAATTTCAAATGGGTTCCAATATCAATTAACACGGGTGTCAATAATTTTCAGGAAAAATATATGTTATGTCCAAAGCCGACAGCCAGGCAACCGCGCATACTCTATTGGCACAATGCAGAAAACGGTGAAGTCGTTACTGACTTGGATGGCAACAATCAGTCTGTCGCGTTTGAAAAAGATGTGCAACTACGTAATCGTTCAGCAATATTTTCTCCCGACGAAACCAAAGTTGTTGCGCTTCAAGGGGGTTGGAATGAATATTGGATTATGTGCACGTATTCTCACGGTGCAACAAAAATAACAATTCCAGAATTTATACAAAATCATTCTGCTGCTCCAAGAAGCGGACCGTCATGGTCACCTGACGGGGAAAAGTTGATTGTTAATCTTTATGGTGATTTAGCAATCATCAATGTCATCACTAAAAAAATTGAGATAATCAAGACAAATGTCGCATTTCGGGATAATCACACGGATTTGACCAGTAAAGATCGAAACACTAAAATTCCTGCGTACGAAGTTGGTTCAGTATATTGGGCACGTGATGGAAAGATATATTATTCATCATTTCAAGGTGATATAAATGCACTACATCAATATGATTTGTCTGACCAATCCGATCATGTCATCTATATCTATAGGGCAAATGAGGAGATATCGATTTTATCTGGCGATCCGACTGGCCGCTATTTACTGATTAATGCATACCGCGTAAACAATGATCATTCCTTTTATGACTTCGGACGTAACATCATTTTTGACACAAAAACCAATAAAGAGATTGAGCAATACGATGGTAATTCCATTGCTACCATAGTCTGGTCACCTAGTGGAAAATACTTTGCTCCAAGCATAGTCAGTTGGCATAGATCCAATGGAGAAATCTCAATTCCAGCAACCTATATTTATACTGTAGACCATGGGCAAGACATAAATATTAGTGCTCTAGTAGAAGATTATTTCATCCAAGCAGGGAAATCGTTTACACCGGGATCTATAGCAGTGGAGGTTGCGGATTTTATAAATGATGACCAGATAGTGGCTCGTGTGACATTTTCAGGCATTACGTACAATAATATTTACGCGTCGGCAAATTTAATTGTTAATTTCCACAACAAAGAAGTAAAATTACTTCAAGATTATTCTGATAGTCAAGATAGAGGTAAAAAACTGGTTCCTATAAGAATTTTGCACTGATAATAGATATTATGCCAAAACTGGATAGCGAGTTTATGGTGAGAATCCTGGCCCGGCGGCCAAGAAATTTATGGTAAAGCAAAAGTGTGAATATTTAAGTCCAACATCTGAAATATCGGAAGCAATTAAAAAAAAGGGGTTGCCGGGGGGGGGGGAGTAAAAGGTTGTCGTAGACCCGGAGAAAATATAGATCATCTTTGTGACTATCCTGAAGTGACGAATAGTAAAGATTGTCCGTATTTACAAAAAGACGTAGAAAAGACTGCGTCGTAGTTATGGGCCTAAACGGTTCTAGAACGGCCAGCGCAGCCAAGCAGTGCACCCACATGGACCGTGATGCTTCGAATAGCCCAATAACACCTTCAGAAACGCTGTTTTTATTACCAAACTCTCGTACCCACGCTCGGTGTCCAGAGAAATCGCATAAGGGGTACTCTATGACGCAAGAGCAAAGGACTGTTCAAGTCCCAATAGATAACTTTAGAAGGGTTCACATTAGGGTTCGACATGCTATTTTTATATTTGGTATAGTATGATTGGGTGTTCGTATGAATAATCTTTCAAAAGAATCTGATACTGTAACCAAAACAAGTGAAGCTGTAAAAAAATTCATAGGCGTTGAGTTAACCGGAAATCCGGAATCACTCCCAGAAGAAATAAGATTGCCCCAAAGCATTCTTAAAATAGTAGCCGACTTCACTGAAAACAATCCATTACAAGAAAAGTCAGCACTTATTGATTATCAAGCAAACACCGGCGACTTTTTTGTAAGAAAAATTTTTAAAGGCGGAACTTATAAACCAAAGGATCACGCAGTTTATGCAACAACTATATGGACCACTTTTTTAGGTATGCAATCAAGAGCAATCCAAGGCCAACCTGCAGTTGAACTCCACAATCACCCGGATATTATCCAAGCAGGATCTTATTATCACCAAAATGGTCTTCGAATGCCTGATGATTTTACAAAGTTTGTCTTACGTTGTCCAAGCGCTGCCGACATTGATCTGTATTTATCTGTAGAACATGGATTGCTGGACATTGTTGCATCAAAACATGGCGGAACTTTAGTGGTTCCATGGGATTATGAGATCAAGTCCCGAAAGCCATTGGGTTTGGTCAACTTCTCAGAAAAAATCTTAGAAAAAACTTTGCAAAAAAATGTAGAGCCTGTTCTTACGGAAGGTGTAAAACGATTTGGAAACAACCCACAGTCACTACAATATTTTGTAAACACTACTTACAAGAAGACGCTCTATTCTGCGTACGCAAAATTACTTGAGCCTTTTTCCTGTTCAATATATTTTGCAGACGATATTCACGATAAATTCAAGCTGGCAAAATAGACAGCTTCCAAATGAATACTTGAAGTAAACAGGCTAAACTATGAATATATCAAACCATGTTAGTTCGACCTTGAGACAAATCCTTTTATAGTGTCTCATTTAGCCTCGGGGTGATACACTATGGGAGTTAAGTTATAACGATCGTAAGGGCCGCGACCGGCATGCTCAACAAATGAACAAAATATTGAGAATCTTTTTTATTACAATTTTTGTATTTTCGATCTATCACCTAATCCGTGATCTACTCACAAACTTTGGAATTCATAACTACATAGTTGATTATGCACACCGTTCTCACTTATGGTGTAAACAATTTGATCCTTGGGTTTGTCATTGGATTACTGTTCCATCTGAAATTTTTTCTATAATCTCATCTCTAATCGTATTAAAACGAAACAACGTTGGCATACTTGGAATTCTCGTTTTTATCCAGGTACCATTTTGGTTATTATTAATTTTATTACCTTAACTCTATTTACGACAAATTATGAACATAATACAATTTTTTCATCAATCGTTTTACTCATTCTATATTAAACTTTGGGCAGAAAGATTTTTTAAAATTAAAGAGGGACAAATTGTTATTGACGCTGGAGCTTATTTAGGCGGATTTACTCTTTATTCAGCCAAAAAAGTTGGGAAAACAGGTATTGTTATTGCATTTGAACCTGATCCAAAGAACTTGAAAATACTTAAAACCATTATTAAAAAATCAGGTTTAAAAAACATTATTTTAATCAAAAAGGCTCTCGGCAATGCTGTTAAAAAAGTTAAATTAGAGAGTGCTGATAATTATTCTAAAATCGTTATTAAAACTTTTAAAAATCCAACCGTTAAAGTCAAACAAACTACTCTTGATAAGGAGTTGAAAAAATTTGGAATAAAAAAGGTAGATTTTATCAAAATGAATATCGAAGGAGCAGAAACTAACGCCATAAAAGGAGCCAGTCTTATTCTGAAAAATACTCAACATGTAGCAATATCTTGTCATAGCGTTAACGGTAAAAACACAGAGATTGAAGTTAACTCTCTATTAAAAAAATACGGATTTAAAACTAAAGTTTTGAAAAGAAAAATATTAATAACTGATCCTGGACATATTGATGTTTATGGAGTTAGAAATAAGGATCAAACGGGTCCTGATCGACCCGCTCAGCAAAATAATGGAAAACTCTAAAGAAAATCCAAATTCTCTGTTGCAAAAAATTCATTTTGCTTTTGAAGAACCGGATCCAAAAGTTGTGGAAAGACTTAAGGATCGTGAACTGTGGATCCAAAAAGAAGCGAGCGGGAGAGTTCACGTCAGACCACCAGAATCCGATAAGAAAATGAGGATAGTATTTCGTACTGAAGACCCGGAGATGTTTGATCTTTTTAATGATGCTGCTAGTGAGGTTACCAAAAAATGGGATGGTTTTCATCAAATAGGGGCAGGTTATAAAGAGGGACTTACTGCTTTTGAATTGTGGAAAAAACCGGACGTATCCAATGAAGAGCTTTTAGAGGAAGTCAAAAAGACGATGATCCAAATTGCAACGGAGAATATAGGATCATAAGGTCCTAGACCATGATGCTCAGCCAAGACGCGCACCTCGGAGTGAACAGGGTTCCTGATAAGCCCGAAAGGGCTTGATAAAACCCCACTTTTCTCTCCGGAGATTCGAACCGTGAATTATGTATACTTTCTATAAATATCTTGATAAACGTTATGCAGAAAACTTGATCCATAATGGCGAAATTTTAATACGCCCCCTCAATGAATTTAAAGATTTAGATAAATTTACAAGAAAGATCGGCGATAAGAAGGAAGGAACCGTAAGATTTCATCCAAATGGTAGGGTATTTGATACTGCAAATCCAAACCATAATCAAAGTTTTGCTACGCTGGTCAGTCAGAAAATTCAGGCAGGTAGAGTGATTATTGATGCATCAGAGCATATAGACATCTTTACTCAAAATTGTTTCATCTATTCTGTATCCCAGATTTTAGATAGAAATTTACAAAGAGAATTTAAATACAATTCATGTGTAAAAATATCCCCTTTTGAAGAATTCTATAGGACTTTAACATTCAATATGCAGAAAAGTGGGTTCAAAATTCTGCAAACTGAAGTTAATGAATGTTGGTATTTAGACAAAAATTTTGACCCCAGTCAGGAATTACCTGGCCCACCAGCGTTTATAAAAGAAAAACATTTTAAAAATCAAAAGGAAGTACGATGCGCCTGGATCATTGAAGGTATAGAAGAAAAGTCTCTTATACTTACTTATCCAGAGATTACAAAGTTCTGTTCTTTAGCCGAACCATAAATTATAAGGGTAATTTGGTTCTAGACCAGTGTTGACCAAATATGAAACTAATAAAAACAGACGGTAAGTTCAAAATATGCTTTTCGGCAAAGGAACTTACACTCTTAGTCATTGCGAAGTTTTTCAGTGATCTTGCGAAGAAAATAAAAAAGGGATCGATAGACACCTTAGACATATCATCTTACATAAAACAATTAGCTGACCAGACAGCTGATTCTACAGACTACGAATTTTTTACTTCGGTTCTGGATTTGCATGAACAGTTTGAAAAAAACTGTGAATTTTGTTTTAACCTAAAGAATACTTTTAATCCCGAAGTCGACAAAATAATTAACATTGATGACTTATATCGTTTCAGAGAAGACCCACCAGACGTAATTATTTTATATAAGAAGAATTTTTATGAATTTGAGCTGAAAAGATATCGAGATGAATTTACTTTTGATAGACTTTACGCTTTTCTAAAAAAGAAAATTATTTTGCATTATTCAGGAAAATTGAACTTTCTAATAATTCTTCAGTTAAAACCATATTCAAATATAGATTTGAATATCTTCAAAAAACTATATAAGAGCCTCAAGAAAGAAATAAATCAACCTGGAATTATTGGCTTTTCTTTAAACAAAAATAATGAAGAAATGATTTTAGTTCGTATGCTTCCAGAATTGAATATGAGTAAACGCCCATATAACGAGATTAATGCATTCGCTGATATTCTCCATTCTGAGAACTGATTTATAGTTATAATGATAGAATGGGTCTAGAGCGGTATGCTCAGCAAATGAAATTAGGTAAATATCAACACTCAAAAACCGGAAATATGTATCGGGTTATCGGAATAGCTAAACACTCCGAGACACTCGAAGAGCTTGTGGTATATGAAGCGTTATATAAAAATACTAAAAGCAAGCTTTGGGTTAGGCCGCTGAAAATGTTTATAGAGAAAGTGGAAATTTATGGGAAAAAGCTCCCTCGTTTTAAATTTATTGAGAAATAGTTATAGGATCGAATGGTCCTAGACCCGCATGCTCAGCATGGTTACGAAATCTAAAAAAATCAATTGCATCATTATCCACGGGTGCCCACCCAATCCTGAAACGAATATCATGTCAAAAGCACGGTATTTCCATCATTGGATATTCTGGACAAAGCGTGAGCTGACGAAACGCGGCATACCAACGGATAATCCGGTAATGCCCGAGCCTTGGCATCCGGATTATGACAAATTCAAGAAGGAAATTGAAAAATATAATATAACGGAGAATACGATTCTCATCGGGCATTCCTGCGGATGTGCATTCTTGGTGCGTTGGTTGGGAGAGACAAAACAAAAAATAAAAAAGTTAATACTTGTGGCGCCGTGGAAACTCAACAGTAGAGGTGATAAATGGCGAAAACTATTTTATGAATATCCCATCGACAAGACGGTTAAAGAACGTGTAAGGGAAATAATAATGTTTACGGCGGATAATGAAAATGAAAACGGCAAAAAAAGTCTCAAGATTTTTCAGGATGCACTGGGAGGGAAAATAATAGAGCTCAAAGGAATGGGTCATTTTGTTTTTGAAGACATGGGGACGGAAGAATTTCCGGAATTGTTAGAAGAAGTGATGCAGACCTGCTCCTTTTAAAACTTCCCAAATGCAATAATATACGTGCCCGCAAGCATGAGAACGGCTCCGGTGATTATAGAAAGTGACACTTTCTCGTGCAGGAAAATAACTGCCAGGATCACCGTGAGGGCAAGGCTTAATTTATCAATCGGCGCTACTTGTGATGCTTGGCCCAACTGCAATGCTCGAAAGTAGAAGAGCCAGGACAAACCGGTTGCCAAACCCGATAATACCAGGAAAAATACTGAATATCCGGAAAGTGATCCGATGTGTTTCCAGGTGCCCTGGTATATAACCACGCCCCATGCAAAGATGAGTATCACGATAGTTCGTATTGCCGTAGCGAGATTAGAATTTACGTCACGAATGCCGATTTTTGCCAATATGGCGGTGAGAGAAGCAAAGAATGCGGAAAGGAGTGCAAAGACAAACCAATTCATGGATATAGTGTACCAAAAATATGCGACAGCAGACAATTATTTTCCTTGTGCCACCTGGTAGGATACTTGTTTTTTCCTGATATATTCCACTATTTTGTATGCAGCAGAGGCGTAGATAATCCCGATAATTCCGTCGATGACGTAGTGTTCGCCCAGATAAATGATGGCAAACCACACGCCATACACATACGGGAGCGCAAGAAGCGACCAGCGCTTTAATTTCCTGGTAAGAAACAGGAATATTAGCCACGGATAGGCCGCGTGAAGCGACGGCACTGCGGCAACCAGATTGGCGCCGAAGAATTTATATATAGAAGGCACGGATATCGGGTGCGCAAACGACCCCATAACCTTGTCCATAATTTTGGCAAGGGGCGGTATGTATCCCTGATTGCTTGCCATCCACGGCGGCATAGCGGGGAATATGATATAGGTGACAAATGCCATGTACGAAAGGATAAGAAAACCGGTTGTATAGTCCTTAAATAATTTCCGGTCATAGATCCAAAATGTAAATGCAAACACCATGGGGATAATAAAATGCGAGATATAGAGAACCACGGATACATAGTCATACCAGTGGAGAGTGATGCCGTCGAATAATGACTGTTGCAGTGTGATAGTCGGTAAAAATCCGAACATGAGCTGATCGGCCTGTATCATCTGAAATATATTCACGGATTTTGTTAGGTGAGGGACAAGACCGCGAAGATACTCGTACCCAAAGAGAAGAAGAAGTACCGGCATCCAATCCTGTAAGAACTGTTTTGTGCGTCCGATAAGAAGCGTCCCGATGATGGCGAACGCGAAAAATTGGTCCGGCGCAAACCACGCGCGGTGCCATAACATATAGATGCTTACCCCGACGATATACAGAATTGGGATCGCGTACATGTATTTTTGATAACTACCCATAGTGTTGTATTCTACTATTTTTCTGCTAAAGAAGAAACAGGGCATGGAGCTATGAGTGTTTGATGGGAAGCTCAACGGTGAATACACTGCCCGTTTTTGGTTTGCTTTCGACGCGGATCGCGCCACTGTGACGGTCGACAATTTGTTTGGCAATAGAAAGTCCTAAGCCATATCCCGATACCGTGGTTTTTGTCCTGGATTTATCTGCCCGGTAGAACCGGTCAAAAAGATGAGGAATATCTTCAGGATGAATTCCGATCCCCCGATCTTCAATATGGATGATTACGTGGCTATCTTTTTTTTGACTGGTTATGCGGACCATTTTCCCTTTTGGGCTATATTTCACCGCGTTATCCAGTAATATGACAAATAATTCTGTCAGGAGTGGGGGGTTGCCTTCCAGTGATATGTTGCTGACATTTGTTTCTATGGATATATGTTTTGCCGCAGCAGAAGTTGCCATCTTGCGCACTGCCTCTTTTACGATGGTAGTAAGTTTGACCGGTTCAACCGGCATGCCGTTGGTACCTTTTTGATATTGAGTAAGTTTGATAAGCCCGTCTGATAATGTCTGGAGTGC
The DNA here is from genome assembly GCA_001779455.1 of Candidatus Gottesmanbacteria bacterium RIFOXYB1_FULL_47_11. Taxonomy (GTDB): domain Bacteria; phylum Patescibacteriota; class Microgenomatia; order UBA10105; family UBA927; genus XYB1-FULL-47-11. The sequence goes on from MFKE01000016.1 coordinate 64,957, forward strand.
GTTGACCTCTTCGAGATTGCTTTGCAGGAGTTTTTTTGCAGTCTCTATCGAAAGTGTTTTGCTGCGCAGATTGACTTCGATTTCAGATTTAAGAGATGTCAGAGGCGTCCGTAGCTCATGAGATGCATCGGTGATAAAACGGTTTTGTTCATCTACCATATCCGCGATAGGTTTCAGGGTCCGCCCTGCCAAAAAATAGCCGGCAAGTGCTGATCCGGCGAAAATGATAATGTTGATAGCTGCTAATCTTAACATCAGCCGGTCTTTAATTTCGTCGATATCAGCACGATCAAATAGTATGGGGGGCGGGAACCTGCGTTCTATCCGTACCCTCTCTATGCGTTCAAACCTGTCTAGTTCACTTGTTAATACCCGGAAGATAACAATGCTGAACGACATGCTCACAAGCATGATAATAAGAAGGTACCAGGCAGTTAATTTGATGCGTGCAGAGTGAAACATTTTAGTTTTTCTTTGCTAATTTATACCCGAATCCCCGGACGGTATTGATAAGCGTCGGCTTGCCGAGTTTATTTCTCAAATATCCGATATATACCTCGACGGTGTTTGGCAGAATGTCCGCATCGTAATTCCATACATGGGAAATAATCTGGTCTTTCGTGAGGATTTTATTGGGGTGCCTCATTAAGTATTCAAGGAGCGAAAACTCGCGACTGGACAGTTGAATCAAAATTCCACCACGGCGCACCTCAAACGATGATGTGTCAAGTGAAAGATCTCCCACCGCGAGCGTCGTTCCTATGGCGTGCTTTGGTCTCCGGCTGAGGGCGCGGATACGTGCTAGTAATTCTTCAAATGCAAATGGTTTGGTCAGGTAGTCGTCTGCGCCGGAGTTTAGCCCTGTTACTTTATCAGTCAGTTGTCCTCTGGCTGTCAGCATGAGTATTGGTGTATGAATGTTGTTGCTTCTTAATTTTTTACATATTGTTATTCCGTCCATACCGGGGAGCAGAAGATCCAAAAGAATGATGTCATAATCTTCCGTTGACGCCAGGTCAAACCCGTCCGTCCCGTCGTACGCCACATCTACGGCATGGGATTCCTGCTGAAGACCGAGTTTGATGGAATTGGCGATTTTATGTTCGTCTTCGACGATAAGTATGCGCATGGTGAGGCTATTATACAGCGATGAGCTGAGAATTGGCTGAGCGGGTGAAGAGTTATCGAAAATAGGGGAAAAGAAAAAGATAGAAGCCCGTGATCCCCATCATTCCTAAAATAAAAGTAAACACAACACTCAGTTGGTGATGAAGAGTGCGGATTATCATGGGATCGAATGACAGATAGTTCCCACTGTATAAACAGAGTCCTGTTGAGGTCATAACCAGACCCGTGATGAGGATAAATACCACTAACAACCGGTGAATTTTTTTTGCCAATAAATAGACATTCGTATTTTTCATATCTATATTATACGACAACCCCGGTATACACCGGGGTTTGCCAAACACCAAAAAATGCTTAAGGCATTGGTGTCGGTCCGCGCATGACGGGGTCAATCTGCACGTTAGTTGCGGTGACACTTCCGTCGGAATTTGTTGTCCCGAAGGCTGCTACCCGCGTACCGACCGTTAGGTCACTTATCTCTCCCTGTGCTGCTTTATTGATACTTGTGGAACTTGTTAAGACCACAATTTTTGAAGATCCGTCGGGTAGTTTTACCGTCATGGTATTTTTATCGACCGATAAAATATCTCCGGCGACACCTCCGCCGTTTCTTCCCCTCGCGCCCAGTTGTCCGCTGCCTCCTCTTATACCGAAGTTTTCTCCAAATGACGCGCGTTGAGATTTTTGATATTGCATCCCGCCGAAAAAGCCCAATCCGCCTCCGACGAGTATGGCAATAAGAACCAAAGCTGTTACATTATTTTTCATTTTTGTTATTCACCGCCCTTCTTACAGATAGTATCCGTTATATAACTGAGAATTGACTGAATAATTATTCATACCGGAGAGCCTCAATAGGTTGTAGATCTGATGCCTTTTTGGCAGGGTACCAGCCGAAGAGAATACCGATTGTTGCAGATACGGCAAATGCGATTAGAATGGCGGCGGGCGATATAACAAAAGTAGAGCTTGTTGCCAGCGATATGACGTATGAGGTCAGAATTCCAACAATGATACCGATGACTCCGCCGGTGAATGTGAGCATGATGGATTCGGCTAAAAATTGAAGTGTAATCGTTTTCTTTTTGGCGCCGAGGGCTTTCCGCAGTCCGATTTCACGTGTGCGTTCGGTTACCGTCACAAGCATAATGTTCATAATACCGATACCGCCCACAATGAGAGAGATTGCGGCTATACCGGAAAGAAGTGATGTAAAAGTGCCGGTGATCGATGATGCGGTGTTTAAAATATCCTGTTGCGAGAATATGGAAAAGTCTGCCTGTGTCGGGTCATTAAATTTATGGCGTGCCAAAAGCAGATAGCCGACTTCATTCTGCGCGTCAGTCATCACCTCCGCGCTTTTGGCTTCTAGTGATATAGAACTCACGTAATCTATGCCGAAGAGCACTTTTTGTGCAGTCGTCAAAGGCACATAGACGATATCATCCTGATTTTGAAATCCGGACCCGCCTTTACTGGTCGTAATGCCGATAATGGTGAATGTCTGTCCGCTTATTCGTATTGTTTGCCCGATGGGGGAGGCATTTTCTCCAAACAGATTTGTGACGACCTGTGGTCCTACTACGGCGACCTTCGAAAGACTATCAACGTGCTGTTCGGTGATAAATGACCCTGAGGAGATGGTCACTTTATGCACATCAGTATAGACGGCTGTTGCGCCGACAATTTGCGTATTAGTGTTTGTGTTGCCCGTTGTTACCTGAGCGCGCCGTTGTAACTCAGGAGAAACGTTTCGGACGGAAGTGATTTGACCAGATGTTTCGATGGCTTTCGCATCTTCGAGTGTAAGCGTCGTTCCGCCGCCAAAAGCTCCCTGCACTGCGCCAGTGCGTTGAGCGGACGGTTGTACCGTAAGGAGATTTGATCCCAGTGATTGGATCTGACTTTGGACTGATGCCTGTGTAGCCTGTCCCAAAGAAATGAGCGCAATCACGCTTCCTATCCCGATAACGATGCCCAGGATTGCAAGGGCCGTCCGCATTTTATTTACGGTTAGTGTAGCAATTGCCTCTAAAAATAATTCTTGATAATCCATAATTAAATAATTTTTCCGTCGTGGACGTGAATAATGCGCTTGGCGTGTTCGGCAATGTCCGGTTCATGGGTGATCATCACAATCGTGTGACCTTTTTTATGTAACTTTGTAAAAATTGCCATGATTTCTTCAGCTTGTGCACTGGCAATGTTCCCGGTTGGTTCATCTGCCAAAATAAGTGCGGGATTGAGGACGAGCGCCCGCGCTATGGCGACCCGCTGTTGTTGCCCTCCGGAAATCTGATTGGTTGCGTGATGCAGTCGGTCTCCAAGACCCACCATCTCCAGGAATTTTTTCGCAGTTGCTTCGCGTTCAACTTTAGGAATTCCGGCATACATCATCGGGATCGCGACATTTTTCATCGTTGTTGTCCGCGGTAACAGATTAAATGCCTGAAATACGAATCCGATTTTTCGATTTCTGATATCTGCTAGCTCATCATCAGTGAGATTTTCTACATTTTCTCCGTCGAGGATGTACGTTCCGCTTGTCGGCCGGTCGAGTGCTCCCAGTACATGCATCAGCGTAGATTTGCCGGATCCTGATGGCCCCATGATGGCGACAAACTCCCCTTTATGAATTGTGAATGAAACGTCATCCACTGCAACCGTTTCGATTGATTCCGTTTTATATATTTTGGAAAGATGAGAAACTTCGATGATCGGTCGGACGGCCATACATTATCTTCCCCCCATTCGAACAGCACCGCCAAATGAGCTGAAAGGTGATGTTGCAGAGGATTTAGATGTTGTTCCGGAGTTTGTCGTGGCGGTGACAACGACATCTCCCTCGCTGATACCGGACGTAATTTCTGTTTCACTGTCGTTTGCCGAACCGGTCGTTACCTCAAGTGGTGTCGCAACGCCGTTTTTTAAGACGGTTACTGTTTTTTGACCGTTCGTCGTTTTCACTGCCGCATTGGGGACCAGAATAACAGTATCTTTCACATCGGTAATAATTTTTGCATCTACGCCCATATTCGGATAAATACCGTCAATGGCGGTGTCAAACTGGATATATGCCGGGTATGTCGTGACACCGGAACTTACCGACCCGGTCGTATCGATCGATACCACTTTACCGGTAAATGTTTGAGATGAAAAAGCATCCATGGTGAGAGTTACCTTGTCTTCGATTGAGATCTTCGGGACATCAACTTCGGATAAATTGACAACGGCAACCGGCGTTGCCCCTGTTTTTATATTTGCAATCCGTTGGCTTGTGGATGTGCCGGTGGAGCTCGTCTGAGACGTGAGGACAGAGCCGACCTGAAGGGAAAGCCCGCTGATAACACCGGAAATCGGTGCATATATAGTCGGCGATGATTGTTGGTAGGATGCCCAGGCGCTGGAAACAGATGTTTGAGCTGCCGCAACAACATTTTTTTGATTTGCATATTGGGCTTCGGCCGCAAGCCAATCGTCCTGAGCTATCGTAAACGGGGTGAGCACCCGGTTACCAGTATTGGCGCTGCCGTCGGTATTCTGATACGTGGAATTTTGTGCGGTATCCATATACGATTTCCATTTTGAATACATACTTGATTGTAGGGAATACATCGAAGCCTGCGCACTTGCGAGTTGGTTTTTTGCGCTTTGGTAACTGGCGAGCGCCTGGTTGGCCCGCTGTTGCCCGTTCATATCAAGCTCAACCTCCGCGATGGCATCACCGGATTTTACCGTGTCGCCGTTCTTGACGTAGATTTTTGAAACAACGCCGGATGTTTGCGTAGTCACTGACGCGCTGTTTGCGCTTGAAATTGTGCCGGATGCGGAGATTGATACGATAAGTGTTCCTTTAGACGCGGGCTCTGTTGTGTATGTTGTTTTTGTTTTAGTTGCGAAAAGTTTTGAGTATCCAAACCAGAGGAGGGCAATAGCAAGAATGCCTATTCCGGCTTTCTGTAATAATGTCATATGTGTAGATGGTACCGTTTGTGTCTGAGAAAATCCTGAGGGTGTTGACATGCTATAATGAAATCCTTCTTTATGAATAATAGCATCATTGATGTCAAACATCTAACTAAAAAATTTAAAGATTTTGTCGCAGTAAACGATATATCGTTTGCGGTGACGAAAGGCGAAATTGTTGCATTTTTGGGACCGAACGGTGCCGGAAAAACCACAACGATCAAAATGCTCACGACATTACTGGTGCCGACTTCGGGATCGGTTCGTCTGAGCAACAGCGATGTCGTGTCTCACCAGGAAGAAACACGTCGGACATTCGGTATCGTATTTCAGGATCCCAGTTTAGATGATGAGCTTACGGCATGGGAGAATTTGGAATATCACGGTGTTCTTTACGGGGTAGAAAAAAATATCCGCCACGGGCGGATTGAAGAGCTTATGAAGTTTGTCGAGTTATGGGACCGGAAAAATGCGCTGGTGAAGACTTTTTCCGGCGGCATGAAACGCAGACTTGAAATTGCCCGCGGACTCCTGCATCATCCGAAAATATTTTTTCTGGATGAACCGACCATCGGACTGGACCCGCAAACACGCAATCACATGTGGAATTATGTCGTCAATCTGAATAAAAAAGAGAATATTACTATATTTTTTACCACCCATTACATCGAAGAGGCGGAAAAAGTGGCCCAGCGTATTATCGTCATTGACCACGGAAAAATTATTGCCACAGGAACTCCCAAAGAGCTTACAATAAAAACCAATTCTAAGACACTAGAAGAAGCATTTCTTAAATATACAGGTCATGCCATCCGGGATGAATCCGTCTCATCGGCGGATGCGATGCGGGCCCGCAGAGGCATGTGGAGGCATCACTAATATGAGCGCTATTTATATATTGTGGCTTCGGCAGCTCAAACGGTATCTCAGGAGCAGGTCTCGGATTATCGGATCTCTCGGGCAACCGGTTTTATTTCTTGTGGCGCTCGGATTTGGTTTCGGGCCGACATTTCAAAAAGCAGGGCAGGGAAACTATATTCAATTTTTGGTGCCGGGTATCGTTGCGATGAGCGTTTTGTTTACCGCACTATTTTCCGGTATTGAAATTATCTGGGACCGGCAATTCGGGTTTCTGAAGGAAATTCTAGTCGCACCGGTTTCTCGGATGGAAATTATGATCGGGAGGACCATCGGCGGGGCAACGGTCGCCATGATTCAGGGGACGATAGTATTTGCCATTTCATTTCTGGCAGGATTCCGCCCGCCCAGCGCGGGAAATCTCGCATTCGCGTTTGTATTCATGTTTTTAACGGCAGTTCTTTTTACGGCGCTGGGGACCGCAATCGCATCGAAACTCGAGGATATGCAGGGTTTTCAGCTTATTATGAATTTCCTTATCATGCCGCTTTTTTTCCTGTCCGGGGCGCTATTCCCAGTGGACAGTTTACCCGGAGTTCTTAAGATGGTTGTCGCCATAAACCCGTTGTCCTACGGCGTAGACGGCATGCGGGGAGCCCTCGGCGGTATTACCCACTTTGGGTTATCGACGGATTTTGCGGTATTATCGATTATGGCTGTCGTCATACTTGCCGTCGGAAGTTATTTGTTTTCCAAAATTCAATTATAAGTGTGAAAAAGATTTATATTACCGGTGTTATACTATTAGTAGGAATTTGGTATATATTCAGACCAATTCCGGTACCTAAGGCTCCGGTTCAAACATCAGCTCCTCAGGTGGTAAAAAATATGAAATTAACGAGCACTGCGTTTGGCAGCGAAGAGGTAATTCCCAAAGAATTTACCTGTGACGGAAAAAAGATGCACCCGCCGTTTATGATCTCCGGACTTCCGGAAGGGACGAAATCGCTTGCGATGATTGTCGATGACCCGGATGCACCAATGGGGACATTTACCCACTGGGTTATATGGAATATTGATCCGGCGACCCGTGAAATTGCGGCAGGAGAAATTCCCCCGAAATCTCAGGAGGGGACAAATTCAGCAGGTGAGATAGGATTCACTCCGCCCTGCCCGCCATCGGGATCGCACCGTTATTTTTTCACTCTGTTTGCAGTGGATACAACTATCGGACTGGACGGGAAAGCAACAAAGGCAGAACTTGAAGCCGCCATGAAAGGCCACATCATCGAACAAACCAATCTCATCGGCAGTTACGGAAGATAGCTCCACCTGGCGAAGATGCCGCTGGGGAGGAGGCGGCCGCCGGTAGATTCTTTCAGTGTTAATTCTCCGAATGTAATTTTTCCGCCGGTTGTCAGATCAGTCATCAGATGATGTAAAACAATGGGGGATAAATCTGCAGTATATGCATTAAGGAGAATAAATTTTGGTGTGGGTGCGAGTATTTTTTTAATTTCCGTCAGTAGCTTCGGAAGATCCTCTTCAATTTTCCAAATTTCACCTTTGGATCCGCGTCCGAAACGGGGAGGATCGAGAATCACCCCGTCGTATGTGTTACCACGTTTTGTCTCACGCATGACAAATTTCATCGCGTCTTCTTCAATCCACCGGATAGGTTTATTTTTCAATCCGGAAGCAATGACGTTTTCATGCGCCCAATCAATCGTGCTTTTGGCGGCATCCACATGGGTGACCGTTGCCCCGGCCGATGCGGCCGAGAGTGTTGCGCCGCCCGTATAGGCAAAAAGATTTAACACTTTTAGATTGTCTCCATGAATAATTTGTTCCAACCAGGTCCAGTTTGTCGCCTGCTCGGGGAACACACCGACGTGTTTAAAGCTTGTCGGCCGAAGCGTAAATACCAGCTGTTTATATGAAACTGTCCAGGGATTGGGAGGAGTATTTTTAATATCCCACTTGTCGTTTACGTGCGTTGCATCAGCCTGCCAATCAGACTTTGTAGGCTTCCAGATCGCACGCGGATCCGGCCGGGCGACGGTGTAAGAGTTAAATCGCTCAAGCTTCATCCCGTTTCCGGAATCAAGAAGCTCGTAATCCTTCCAGTCTGTCGGAAATTCGATAGCCTGATTTTCCATGCTCTGATTGTATCACGGGCTATTATGGTTTATGAGTGCCTGCCCAGGCGTGTCCGCAGAGTCCCGCGATGATAAACGCCAGCCCCATGCGTACAGGGTGAGCCCCCGCAACCGGATACGTTAAGAGCATGCCCACGCCGATTCCCAACAAAAGATGTGTCAGCCCGTTGAAATCAACGTGTTTTCCGTAATATTTCTGCATAGTGTTATAGCATTTCATATGTTCATCACCCTACATCAGTTAAGCATGTTGTGGTACTATTATCAAACGATGAAACGAATACTTGTGATTGCAGCGCATCCGGACGATGAGTCCTTTATGGCCGGCGGTACGATAGCCAAATACGAGGATGACGGCTGGATAGTCGACGTCATTTGTGCAACCCGCGGTGAAGAGGGCGGAGACGCTGATGTCCGGCAAAAAGAACTGGAAAAGGCGGGAACGGCTCTGGGAGTCCATGCGATTACTTTTTTGGGGTACCGGGACGGCACGCTTTCCGGGCGTACGCCGGGAGACATAGAAGAGGCTCTCTACAAAAAAATGGCAGAGATTGTTCCGGATGTTGTCATTACATCCGACACCTCCGGCATCAGCAATCACCCGGATCACGTTAAATTGTCCTACGCCGCAACATATGCATTTCAGAAGTACGCCAAATGGATTGAGGAGCAGCTTGCGCCTCAGGAAGAAGCGGAGCAGGTGTTCCCAAAACTGTATTATGCATGTCTGCCCGAAACCGTAGTCTCACATGCGGTAAAAAATAAAATATTGCCCGCAGTGTCATTTGGTAAACCATGGCGCGGGGTCGAAGACAAAAAGATTACGACCGTCATTGATATTTCGGATTATCGGGAGATTAAAGAAAGGGCTCTCCGTCAACACCTGACGCAAGCCGCTAATGTGGGAAGGCATATTAAAATGAAAGACCTCATGAAACACGAATATTTTATTTTCCGTATGTACGGGACAACAGAAGTTTTTATGGGAAAGAACGACCATGTTGCTGACAGTCTCTGATCTTCATGTTTCTGTTGAAAACAAACCTATCCTGCGGGGGCTCTCCCTGCGCGTAAAAAGCGGCGAAGTGCATGCGGTTATGGGTCCGAACGGGAGCGGCAAGTCGACGCTCGCGTATGCATTCCTCGGCCACCCGGCCTATACTTCCCGCGGGAAAATTGTCCTCAACAAAAAAGACATTTCTCATTTGTCTACGGAAGACCGCGCGAAGGCGGGACTTTTTCTTGCCCTCCAGTCGCCGATTGCCATCCCCGGTGTTACCGTAACCAATCTACTGCGCGCGGCATTGGGAGACAACAAAAATCCGTCGCATAATCCGATCCTGGCGCGCCGGTTTGTGGGGTCTCTGCCTGTTGAAGAATTTATGAAAGCCGTAAAAGAGTATGCTAAACAGCTGCATATTGACGAGTCATTCTTATCGCGCGGGATACATGACGGATTTTCCGGAGGGGAAAAGAAGAAAATAGAAATGCTCCAGGCACTGGTGCTCAAACCAAAGTTTGCGATATTTGATGAGATAGATACGGGGTTGGACGTGGATGCCCTGCGCATTGTTGCCCGCGGGATCGGCATGCTTTCCCAAAAGGGAACCGGCATCATTATCATTACCCATTACCAGCGGATTCTGAAATATCTGAAACCTGATGTTGTACATATTCTCGTTTCCGGAAAAATCGTCAAAACAGGCAACGCAGAGCTTGCCAAAAAAATAGAAGATAATGGCTACACTCAATTTTCCGTATAAATACGGCTTCCACGAAAAAGAAAACTACGTTTTCAAATCCAAGCGGGGATTGGATGAGGGGGTGGTGAAGAGTATCAGCTGGCACAAACAAGAACCGGATTGGATGCTCAATTTCAGATTGCAGGCGCTCGGGTTGTTCCGGAAAAAATCGCTTCCGGTGTGGGGCGGGGATCTGACACACATTCATTTTGATGACCTATATTATTACATTAAACCCACGGAAAACAAGGTGAGTTCATGGAACGATCTCCCCGCAGAAATTAAGCATACCTACGATAAAATCGGCATCCCGGAAGCGGAGAAAAAGTTTCTGGCCGGGGTTTCGGCGCAGTACGAGTCGGAAGTTGTCTACAAAAGCATCAATCAAATGCTCGCAAAAAAAGGCGTGATTTTTTTGGATATGGACTCGGCGCTTCGTACGTATCCGGATCTTGTCAAACAATATTTCGGCACGGTCGTCCCCAGTGCGGACAACAAATTTGCGGCACTTAACAGCGCGGTGTGGAGCGGCGGATCTTTCATCTACGTTCCCAAAGGGGTCCGCATAGAATTGCCGCTTCAGGCATATTTCCGCATCAATGCCGCGAGTATGGGGCAGTTTGAGCGCACGCTCATCATTGCGGATGAAGGCAGTTATGTTCATTATGTAGAGGGGTGTACGGCGCCTATTTATTCGACCGATTCCCTTCACGCCGCAGTTGTAGAAATTGTTGTGAAAAAAGGCGCGCGTGTCCGGTATACGACGATTCAAAATTGGAGTACGAATGTATATAATCTCGTGACCAAACGCGCACGCGCGGAAGAAGAGGCGATTATGGAATGGGTAGACGGGAATCTGGGAAGCAAGCTGACCATGAAATATCCCAGTGTGTATCTTGTTGGGCGTAAGGCGCGCGGGGAAGTGTTATCCATAGCATATGCCGGCCCGGGTCAGCATCAGGATGCGGGCGGCAGAATTCTTCATGTTGCCCCGGAAACATCATCCCGCATCATAAGTAAATCCATAAGCCGCGGCGGCGGAAGAACTTCGTACCGGGGATTGGTACAGGTACATCCGGGCGCGGATCATGTGAAGAGCAAAGTCGTGTGTGACGCGCTTCTCTTAGACGAGGCGTCAAGGAGCGACACGTATCCTACGATGAAGATAGATCAGCAGGGGGCGCGCGTGGAGCACGAGGCGACGGTTTCTAAGATCGGCGATGAGCAACTTTTTTATCTGCAAAGCAGAGGGCTAACAAAATCGGCCGCAGAATCCATGATTGTGAACGGGTTTATCGAGCCGATCGTCAAGGAATTGCCGCTGGAGTATGCCGTCGAAATGAACAGGCTCATTGAACTTCAGCTGGAAGGCTCTGTCGGATAAGTTGGTGACTACATATGTATAAATTTGTACAAGTTCGTGACGGTGAGAATAGCTTTCATTTCGTTGTCAAAACAAACCTTGCGCTTGTATTGGTTGCTGTAGGCCTCAAAAAGGCAAACGTCCGCGTAAGCGTACGCCTTTCCGCACCCGGAGCAACAGCTATGGTTACCGGAATCGTGCTGGGGCGAGACGACGAAGAGATCGCCTTACATACCACACAGATCCACGCAGCTCCTGATACCACCAGCGATCTTCTGGTAAAGTCCGTGCTTAGCGGTCATGCCAGATTTTTGTACCATGGGGAGATATGCGTTGAAAAAAAGGCACAAAAAACTAATGCCTATCAGCGGAATGAAAACCTTTTAGTATCGGAACATGCGTATGTAGAGAGCCGCCCGTCACTTGAAATTCTTGCTAATGATGTACGCTGTACGCATGGGGCAGCGACGAGTTCTATTGATGAAGATGAATTGTGGTATTTAGCATCACGGGGAATTAGTCAAAAGGCCGGAGTAAAAATTATTACGGAAGGATTTATTCAACGTGCTTTGGATAGAATCGGAGATAATAGTATAATATCCGACATATGGCAGATTTTATCCCGGTGATTTCATACCGTGTTAACGTAATCGCAAATACGGTATTACTTAAAGTATGATACAAGACGTCCGGAAGGATTTCCCACAGTTGCAGAGGAAAATAAACGGCAAGCCGATTATTTATCTTGATTCCACCGCAACGTCATTAAAACCACAGCCGGTTATCGACAAAGAAAACGAATATTACAAGAGGTACACGGCAAATATCTTCCGTGGTATTTACACCACAAGCGAGGAAGCGACCCGTGAATATGAGGGAGTCCGCGTAAAAGTTGCCCGGTTTATCCGTGCGCCGAAAACGGAAGAAATCATATTCACCAGAAATACGTCCGAATCGATAAATCTTGTTGCCTACAGTCTTATGCCCACGTTTACCAAAGGAGATAATGTCGTGGTTTCTATCATGGAGCATCATTCAAACTTCGTGCCCTGGCAACAATTAGGAGAAGAAAAAGGCGTGAAGTTAAAGATATGGCAAGTTAGCCCCACCGGAGAGCTTAATCTTAATGATCTGGATAAACTTATTACCCGAACAACAAAAGTGCTCGCAGTTACGGCTGTATCCAATGTACTCGGGACAATCGTTCCAATCCGGGAAATCGTACGCAAAGTAAAAACGCTGAACCCTAACTGTTTAGTTTTGGTAGATGCTGCCCAGGCTGTTCCGCACATGAGGGTAGATGTGACCGGCTGGGGAGCGGATTTCGTCGCATTTTCTTCCCATAAGATGCTGGGCCCCACCGGCGTCGGCGTATTGTGGGGCAGATATGAATTACTTGAAGCGATGAAGCCTTTTCAGTATGGCGGAGAAATGATACGGGAAGTGCGCATCGAAAAAACGATTTTTAAAGATCCCCCTCATAAGTTTGAAGCAGGCACGCCGCATATTGCAGGGGTGATCGGATTCGGAGCCGCGATTGATTATCTGACCAAACTGGGGATGCAGCGCGTGAAAAAACATGAAGAAGA
>MFKE01000016.1:77843-79472 GCA_001779455.1 Candidatus Gottesmanbacteria bacterium RIFOXYB1_FULL_47_11
GCCTTTACCATGAAATCCGCTCACGCACATGACGTAGCCCAGATATTAAACGAAGATAATATTTGTGTGCGAAGCGGCAACCACTGCGCAATGCCCCTGCATGTGTCTATGGGAATTGCAGCAACAGCCCGCGCTTCATTTTATATTTATACCACCCGTGAAGATATAGACGCTCTTGTTCAGGGACTGGAGAAAGTTAATACGACATTTCGATAATGGATATCTATCGCCAAATCATTCTCGATCATTACAAGCACCCCCGGAACTTCGGACATTTGGATAATCCCGATGCCAAAACTGAAGAGGGAAACGTAACGTGCGGTGACCGGATTGTGATGGAAATAGCGGTAACCGGCGGCGTGGTGCGTGATACCCGGTTTTCCGGGGAAGGGTGTGCAATCAGTCTGGCCGCGGCTTCGATGCTGACGGAAAAAGTGAAGGGGAAACGGATACTTGATATCATGAAGATGAAGACGCCGGATATTATCAACATGATCGGTTCACCGCTTACCCCGTCGCGAACCAAATGTGCAATTTTACCCCTTGAGGTTTTGCAGAAAGCGGTAGTATCATTGAAACGCAATGGAAAATAACGATTCCAAAGTAGTAAGGAAAATCCGTAAGCTCACCATGCGTATAGACCGCAATCTGTGTATAGGTGCGGCTACCTGCGTCGCTATCGCTCCTAAAGCATGGGCGCTGGATAATGAGGCCAAAGCAATTATCCTTGATACTTCAGATCAGGAGTCTGACCAGTCGCTTTTGGAAGCGGCAAAAGGGTGTCCCGTCATGGCAATTTTCATCACCGACGACACCGGTAAACAAATCTTCCCCTGATTGCATGATTTTCTTCTCGGACGCGACTCAATAACTGTGTTATTCTAAATATATGGATTCTGTTACATGGAAAATCGGCGGAGAAGCGGGATTCGGGATTATGTCCTCGGGTACCATGTTTGCCCGCACGTTTTCGCGTGCCGGGTACCACGTCCTTGCGACAAATGAATACCCGTCCCGAATACGGGGCGGACACAACCTCATCACGGTACGTGTTGCGACAAGAAAATTTGAAGCCCTGAACCGCGACCTTCACCTGTTGGTCGCGCTAAATCGGGAAACAATCGAACTTCATAAACAGGAATTAAATAAAGACGCCCTGGTGATTTTTGACCCGAAAGACGGAGAGTATAGCGGGGGTATTCCCATCCCCCTCTCGGATATTGTTACTAAATTGGGCGGGGATCCGGTGATGAGAAATATGGTAGCGATCGGGGCAAGTGTGGCTCTTTTGGGTGGGCCGTTTGAAAATCTTGAGAAGGTGATAGCCGACCAGTTTAAAAAGAAAAGCGCTGATGTAGTTACACATAATGTAGAGATTGCACGGGCAGGATATGATTTTATAAAGGACGAGAAGCGGTTGTTTCTGGCGCCCCCCGAAAAAAAAGAAGAGCAGTTGGTTATAAACGCAAGCGAAGCCATCGGCGTGGGAGCCGTACGCGCGGGACTTAAATTTGCCGCCATATATCCGATGACGCCGATTAACGCCTTGATTACGTTTTTGGCAGATCACGCCAAGAGCCTCAATATTGTATATAAGCAGCCGGAAGATGAAATAGCCGGTATTAATAT
>MFKE01000016.1:79605-83267 GCA_001779455.1 Candidatus Gottesmanbacteria bacterium RIFOXYB1_FULL_47_11
GTCGGGCCTTCTACCGGCATGCCCACATGGACGGAACAGGGGGAGCTGCAATTTGCCATCCATGCCGGGCACGGGGAATTTCCGCGGATTATACTGGCCCCCGCTGATGCGGCAGATGCATACGCCCTCACCGTCGAGGCCTTTAATCTTGCAGACCGGTACCAGGTGCCGGTTTTTTTGCTCACCGACAAATATATCAATGAAAGCCAGTGGTGTGTGCCAAAATCCGTCATGTCCGGCGAGGTTTTTATCGACCGGGGAAAAATATCGGAAGAGGGCAAACCCCGGTATGATCTTTCTGTTGATGACGGAATTTCACCACGAAGTTTTATCGGACAGAAAGGTAGCACGTATATTGCCAATTCATACGAACATGATGAAACGGGACACATGACGGAAAATTCCGGAATGCGTATTGCCATGGCCGCAAAACGGATGAAAAAATTAGCAGCGATGAAAAAAGATATACGAGCGCCTTCCGTATACGGCGATACGGACGCTGATGTGACGTTCGTGACGTGGGGAAGTACGCGCGGCCCGGTGCTTGAGGCGATGAAGATGCTCCGGAAAAAATCACGCCTCATTCATTTTTCTTGGTTGTATCCTTTTCCGGCAGAAGAAACGGCACAATTGTTATCCGGAGCTACGCGGATAATTAATGTGGAACAAAACGGGACGGGTCAGCTTGCCTCTCTCATCCGTGAACATACGGGAATCCTTATTAAAGAACAGTTATTGAAAAATGACGGACGGACGTGGTATCCGGAAGAAATTGCGGAGAAAGTAGGAAACGTATGAGTATATTACCTACATGGTGTCCCGGATGCGGTGATTTCGGCATCTGGTTGTCTTTGAAAAACGCGCTTTCGGGATTGGGGATCAACCCCGACGGCGGGGTTGTCGTGTACGGCGTAGGATGTCACGGGAATATGTATGATTGGATGGATATGTACGGCGTTGCGGCGCTCCACGGGAGGACACTGCCGGTGGCGCAGGGGATAAAACTAGTTAACCGCGCTCTTCCCGTTATTGTGGTATCCGGCGACGGCGACGGGCTGGGAGAGGGCGGTAATCATTTCCTGCATGCGGCCAAACGCAATCCCGATATTACCGTGCTCATTCATGATAACCAGGTGTATGGGCTTACGACCGGTCAGGCTTCGCCTACGGCGAAGGCCGGATTCAAAACCAAATCAACGCCTGAAGGAGTGGTTGACGAGTCGATTAACCCCCTGACGCTTGCCATCACTGCCGGCGCCACATTTGTAGCCCGCGCTTTTTCCGGGGACCCAACAGGACTCACGGAAATAATGAAAGCTGCGCTTACCCACAAAGGATTTGCGGTCGTTGACATTCTTCAGCCCTGCGTGACGTTTGACCGCGTGCATACGTATCAGTGGTACAGAGAGCGGTTGTATCAGGTTGCACAACAGGACACCAGAATACAAGCTATTGAAAAAGCTCTTGAGTGGGGGGATAAAATCCCGATCGGAATTTTCTACAAAGAAGACAAGCCGACCAGTGAGGACCGGGAACCCGTTATCACAGACCAAATCCCCGATCTTCAGGAGCTCCTCAGCGAATTTATATAATACTTGACGGGAGTCTTAGCACTTGTTATACTCGAGTGCTAGTCAATGAATATATGGATGAATTACTAAACCCACAAGAGTCTGTTCTTCCGGTTGTACCGATCCGGGACGGGATCGTATTTCCGGGAACGGAAATGATTCTTACCTTCGGCCGGCAACGGTCAGTTTCGGCAATTGAAGCCGCACAGACTTCAGGGAAACGCGTCATTTTAGTCATGCAACGGAACGCCAATGTGAACGACCCCACCCCGTCGGACCTTTATCAGACTGCAACGATAGGAGAGATTGTCCAGATGATGAAAAATGAGGGAGAAATCAACGCGCTCGTCCGCGGATTATCGAAAGTAGAAATACTTTCATATGAAGCAGTTGAGCCTTTTTTTGTTGCGCGGGTTGTAGAGATTACGGAACAGGCGGAAAATGACGACGAAACCAAAGCGCTCTTTAACCATCTGACAGCAGAGCTTCGTACCGCGGTTAAGTACGGCAAAACCATGGATTTTCTCACGTTTATGAACATCATGTCCGGTGTATCGCCGCAGACGTTGTCCCATCAGCTGGCAGGTATTCTGGATCTTAAACCCAGCGAACGACAGGAACTTTTGGAGCTTAACTCCGTCAAATCGCGGCTTGAAAAAGAGGTGACCTATTTGTCGCGGGAAGTAAAAATATTGGAACTTGAGAAAAATATTGCCAACAAGACGCAGGAAAAATTTGATAAAAATGTACGGGAACAGGTGCTTCGGGAGCGCATGAAAACCATCGAGAAGGAACTTGGTGAGGGTGATGAAAACAAAGAATTTAAGGATCTTGCCGACAAGATAAAAAAGGCCGGCATGCCGGATGATGTCCGGGCCAAAGCAGAGAAGGAGCTTTCGCGCCTCATGCAAATGTCTCAATACAATCCGGAAGCTTCGTATGTACGAAGCTATCTGGATACCCTTGTGGAACTTCCCTGGGCGGTTGCCAGCCCCAATAATGTTGTTATCACGGAGGCGGAGAAAGTGTTAAACCAAGATCATTACGGACTCAAAAAAATCAAAGAACGTATATTAGAGTATTTAGCAGTGATGAAACTGCGCGCATATGTAAAAGATAAAAGTCCCGATAAGCATAAACTCAAATCAGCTCCGACTATTTTGTGTTTTGTAGGGCCGCCCGGTGTAGGAAAAACTTCCATCGGTAAATCGATAGCGCGCTCCCTCGGCCGAAAGTTTGTCAAAATGTCCCTCGGGGGAATCCGTGATGAAGCAGAGATCCGCGGACATAGGCGGACGTATGTAGGCGCGCTTCCGGGTCGGATTATCCAGGGTATTAAACAAGCAGGAACCAAAAATCCGGTGTTTATGTTAGATGAAATTGATAAAGTGGGGGCGGATTTCCGCGGCGATCCTTCTGCTGCGCTCTTGGAGGCACTGGATCCAGAGCAAAATTACGCGTTCTCGGATCATTATCTTGATGTGGCATTTGATTTGTCCGATGTATTTTTTATTACGACCTGCAACGTGCTGGATACCATTCCGGCGGCGCTCCGTGACCGGTTGGAAGTCATTCATTTTCCCGGATATACGGAGGATGAAAAGTTTCATATCGCGCGGGACTTTTTATTTGAGAAAGAACGGGAGATTCACGGTATACCGGCGGGAGTCGTGAACCTTACGGATAAAGCAATTTTAGAGATTATCCGCGTCTACACCCGTGAAGCCGGCGTCCGGAATCTCGAACGGGAAGTGGCGACCGTATTCCGCAAGATTGCCAAAAAGATCGCCGATGCTCCCAAACGGGAGGAGTTTACCATAACACCACCGTCTCTCCACGAATATTTAGGACCGTACAAATTTACCTCCATGATTGCCGAGAAAAAAGATGAGGTCGGTATGTCGACGGGGCTTGCCTGGACCGAAGCAGGCGGGGATATCCTTTTTATTGAAGTGGCGCTTATGCCGGGGCGGGGGACGCTCACCCTCACAGGGCAACTCGGAGAGGTGATGAAGGAATCGGCAACAGCTGCCATGTCCTACGTGAGGAGCCGCTGGAGGCTTTTGGGGCTTCCGGAAAAGTTTTTTCAGA
>MFKE01000016.1:83312-85243 GCA_001779455.1 Candidatus Gottesmanbacteria bacterium RIFOXYB1_FULL_47_11
AGAAAATTGATGTGCATGTACATGTGCCGGAGGGCGCAGTGCCCAAAGACGGGCCTTCGGCAGGCGCGGCAATTGCATCTGCAATCGTTTCGGCGTTGACGCGTATTCCGGTACGCCGGACGGTTGCCATGACCGGAGAAATTACCCTCCGCGGCCGCGTGATGGAAATCGGCGGAGTCAAGGAAAAAGTAATTGCGGCGCATCGGGCAGGTATCCGGACGGTTATTTTACCCAAGAATAACAAAAAAGATTTGGAAGATATTCCCAAGAGTGTACAGACGGACCTCAAATTTCACTTTGTCCAGCACATGGATGAAGTATTGAGGCATGCGATGGTGAAGCCGCTTCGTAGACTGAACGTCTAATTCATGAAGTCGTAGATTATTTTGGAAACCTTTGCCTCAAGTTTTGCGGCGTTCTCCGGGTCCGGTATATCTGCGGTCATGATCCCGACATAATACGCCGTTTTACCGTTTACGACGATACCCACGTCGTGAATGATCCCGCCGTCCCCGGTGCCGATTTTATGGTATACCGTTGCTTCTTTGGGAAGCTCGCCGGGCAAGCGGTCTTCAAAATCACTGTCCCGCATGAATCCGAGCATTTCTGCCGTCAATGCGGCATTAGTGATATTGTTGCCGTATATTTTGTTCAAAAGTATATACATATCATGATTTGAAGCTTTGTTGTTTACCATATCAGTTTGCGTCAATCCCCATTCGCTGATGATCGATTGGATCGCCGGAAGCTCTACAATATAGTTGCCCAGGAGAAAAGCTGCCGTATTATCACTTTTTTGCATCATGAGACGCATGAGTGTTTTGACTGAATAGGTGGTGCCGGGCGCGTCATACCGGATGGATCCGGTTCCATAGTCCTGGATATCCTCCGGCTGAAGCGTTACGATTTGATCGAAGTTTACCTCCCCCTTTTGTGCTTTATAATAGACGGCAGCCATGATCGGGAGTTTGTTGACGGATGCTGCGGTAAAGATTTCGTTCTCATTAATTCCCATAGTGAAGTTTGAGTTGAAGTCAACCACATACACGGAATAATTGTTCCACGTATTGTCGATTGTCTCCTGCACCTTTTTTTTCAGAATCAGCGGGTCTTTGCGTACCGTAAACACACTGAGAATTTTTTTGTATGAGCCCTCTTGAAGGGGAGAAATTACCGGACGGCGTGTTTCTCTTACCCACACGAACGAAGATGTGACGGCCGCAATGAAGATCAAAAATACTACCCATTTAGCGCGCATGGACAAAATTGTATCACAGAGAAAATAAAAATGACTGTGCGTCTTGATTTTGTATCTGAAGGGCTTCATACTAGAGAGAGTGAAACGAATAAAACGTACAAGAATTGATTGGATTAAATTACTGGGCGCCATCTCACTCAGTTCGTTGGCAGCGGTTTTGGGATCAACGGCGACAGTTTCATCTGTTACCAGTTGGTACCCGACACTCAACAAGCCCTGGTTTAGCCCTCCAAACTGGATTTTTGGTCCGGTATGGACGCTCTTGTATATCATGATGGGCATTGCCTTATATCTTGTGTGGGAAAAGGGATATACAAAGAAAAATGTCCGGTTTGCGTTTTGGCTGTTTGTCGTACATCTGGGATTTAATGCCGCGTGGTCTATTGTTTTTTTCGGGCTACAATCTCTGCTTGGAGGACTGGTGATAATTCTTATTCTCTGGACGCTTATCGTGGCTCTTATCCGTAAATTCTATAGGATTGCCCGTACGGCTGCGTATCTGTTGGTGCCGTACCTTGCGTGGGTATCATTTGCCACGGTGTTAAACTGTGCCGTCTGGCTTCTTAATCGATAACCCTCACCGTGAGATTGTCCCCATCGTATGCGAAGGCAAACTGTATCGGTTTATCAAATGTGTTGGTGATGTACAGGTTTTGGCTTATGCTTCGGGCAG
>MFKE01000016.1:85272-100473 GCA_001779455.1 Candidatus Gottesmanbacteria bacterium RIFOXYB1_FULL_47_11
GCCCAATACATAATGGATGCCAGATGGCATACGCCGTCACCGGTTAAGTATCCGTCGGATTTAAACCCGTCGGTCCAGTTGAAGTGCGCACGCATGGTTTTGGTGACTTTATCCCCAAACTGTGGCAATACCTTTTCATGGAAAGAAAAGATTTCTCCGGGATTGAGTGTGAGCATGTAGGTTTTTGGTTTGGTTACAGCTGACCAATCAATTTTGGTGGGATCTGAAATGGCTCCATCCATATAATTGAGGGTGAGGAGAATGTTATCTTTGAATACACCGCTTACCCGAGGATCCGGATAGCGGTTGGCAAGTGACATAGTGCGCTCGGCCCGCACGCTTGAGGCTCCGAGCACGTAGTCTACGGTCATGGTTTTGGCCGTGGTAATAGCATAAATGGCAGCAGCAAGAAGAGTGTTCATAAAAATAAAATCCCGCCACTAGCGGGAATAATTGAAGTGTAATTGTAGCATACTATAAGATATTTGTCAATGCCGACTACGTCGGGGATTAAGGCTATTTTGAGGCTGTCAGGACGTGCTTTTTGACCTCTTTGAGGAGCTTCCGTTTCGTCTTATTTGCACGGTCCAGAATTGCCAGCTCTATGTTTATTGCACAGTGTTCCTGCAGGTAGCGCATGAGTTTGGTATCATTCGGTGCGCGATGAAAGTGTGCCAGAAATTCCTCATGTTTTTCCCGTGGCAGGTAGGAAAAAATAACATCCAAAATTTCGTGTTGCAGGACGGCATCAATAAGCTCAAGCGCCTTTTTGTCTTTGCCTACGACAAGCTCGATTTCTTCAACGATAATTAAATGGTCATAAAATAGGTTTGCCATATCTTACATTGTACTCCACAGGACCCAATGGAATTTCCGCATTCGGGTCGTTTACAAAAAAGAGCAAAACAGCCCCTTTCTGCATGTGGACATTCAGGCCAAGATAGCCCATCACCTCCGGAGATCCGCCGAAGTGTTTACCGGTCCAGTTGGCAGGGCCTGCATCCGCGACGTCCGCAACCACCGTTTTTCCGTTGACGGGGTTCACCACCAGTACCTTGCGGTATTTGTACCACTGGGAAAGCTCCCGGGTACGGGTGTTCCAGTCGGGGAGATAGAGTGTCTGGACGGCAACGTACCATTTCTCTTTTTGTATCAGATCCTGCGTCAGCTGGTCGCGGGAAGGAGCGAAATATCCCCATGCGCCGCGGCCGGGCGTGATGCCGGAGTTTTGATATGCGTCGTGTTCGCTCACTGAGTCTCCCGGAAACCGGGGGAGGTGTTGTTCGGCGCCGATAAATCCGTACGTCGTATTTAAATGTTCATTGGAGAGCGTTCCGTGGGCATCGATGCCCCAGATGGATTTTAGTTCCTGACTAACAGCGTCTTCTTCAGGGCGTGTAAGTGGGCGCACATCGTCGGGCAGGAGTGATTTCAATTGATTGGTGAGCATCGTGCGCAATTGATCAGCGCTCATCGTCGCAATCTGGTTTGCCGGAGTAGAAAGAACCTGCTGGGTGAGCGGTTGACCAAAAAGCATGGCGCTTGCCATAGCGGTGGTTGCAGCCGCACGTACAGCATGCTGCCGGAAATGCTCAAGGTTAACACCATGATTATGAAAGAAAGTCACCACATGCGGGTGGCGTTTGTGGAGTTTTTTTCGGCTCACTTCCGCCTGTTTGGCGAGTCCGAGGTAGAGCTTACTGGCATTGAGCGTGCTCTTGTACATCAATTATCAGTATAGCAAAGAACCCCCGTGTTAAATCGGCAGAATTTCCTGTTTAGAGGAGGGGCGCGGTACGGATCTTTTTACGGAGTGTTCTTTCTTCACCATCTCCGCAATAGAAAATTCCAGAAGATCGTTTTTGAGGATGACAAAAACCCCTGTTCCGCCGGCCGAAATCTTACGGGCTTTTAGTTGTTTATTCGTAATCCATCTGCGGATTGTACCCGGATGTTTTTTGAGAAAGCTAGCCGCTTCAGCAACAGTCAAAATCTCATTCATCGGCTGCAGTATATACCCCGCCGATATGGATTTGCAAACGAACGGGATAAAAAGGTGTATACTTGGCCGTATGTTGCCGACAAAAGAAGCACCGAAACTAGATCCTTTTGTGATTCTCATTCCTGAAAGGGATGGGAAGCCGCCCTATAAAAGATTTGATCTGGATATCGATATACAATATCTAGGCTTGACCCCGGAAGATTTAAATAGCATAAGTATTGAAACCATCCGCACGTTAGCTGAATGGAAATTGGATGCTGAAATGCGTTCTGTCAGCTGACCGTGTATACTCCGTGTACATGAAACGGGCAGTGTTTATTATTGCAGGACTATTCATCTATTTTTTAGGCGCAGGATCGGTGCATGCTGCGGTGGTTATTAATGAAATCCGTCCGAAAACAAGTTTGCCGGATTACGCTTTTGTGGAACTGTATAACAGCGGAGGCACACGTGTTGATTTAAATCAATGGAAACTGGAAAACGTTTCTTCGCCGGCTACGTCCTATATATTACCCGCAAGCGCAATTATTGAACCGAACGGGTTTCTTGTTTTCTCCCGTCCACAAAGCGGCATTATATTCAATATCGACGGAGACACGGTAAAGCTGACTGATTTCGGAGGATCGGTTGTCGACAGTCAGAGTTATCCGGGGACATTGGGATATAACAATGCAATGGGTAGAAGCGCCGATGGCACCGGTGTATGGACCTCTTGTACAGAAGCTACTCCCGGAAGATCCAACCTTTGTCCTGAGCCGTCACCAACGCCCACCCCCACGCCGACGCCGGTTGTCCCGACCGCTACATCAACTCCCACTCCGATGTCTGTTGTTCCAACCCCAACGCCGACCCCGACAATAATTTCTCCGCTTTCTACCGAGAAACCGCTGTCGTCTTCGCGCGTGACATTCGGTCAGATTGCAGGCATACAGACCGAAACAGAAGCTATTACACCGACGGCTACCCCGGCGGCAAAAATACCTCCGTTGTTGGAGGCGTACCATTTCGCTGTGGAGAAACTTATGCTGTTTCAGGTAATTGCGGTTCTTGTCGGATGGGCGGTTATTGCACTTATAGCTATTTTGAGAAAGAATAGAAAAAGGTAATATCTGCTATAGTAAATAAAAGGAGGAAATATATGAGCACAAAAGCATTTATCGGTATCGTTTTACTTCTTATTATCATCGGTGCCGGAGGATTTTACCTCGGGCAAAATTATAAACTGGTTCCTGCCAGTGTCCCGAGTGTTCCCACCCCGACGCAGGAGGTATCACCTCAAACGTCAGCGCCGGTGGGTGTTGTAGTTACCGTCGCTCCTACCGTTGACGAAACGGCAGCAATTATGGTCGCAGTTAAGGCAGGACTCATTGCGGAGCACGGGAGTTTAGCTAGCACCATGAACGTGACTGTCTCCAAAATTCAGGGGAATTATGCACAGGGCGGCGCGGTAGATCCGGCGAGCGTCGGCGGTGCGATGTGGTTTGCGGTGAAGGAAAATGGGGTATGGAAATTAGTTTGGGACGGGAACGGAACAATCTCGTGTGATTTGATTACGCAATATCCCGATTTTCCCAAAACGATGATACCTGAGTGTTGGAACGAGACGACACAAAAATCCGTTACGAGATAATATCACATGAAGAAATTATTTTGGTCGCTGCTGCTATTTTTGCTCGCGGCATTGCCCGCGCAAGCGGCAGAGCAAATTGATTTCTACCGGATAGACGCGACGATTCAATCTGACGCGTCCGTTTCGTTTATTGAGACGATTGACTACAACTTTGGCGCAGAAAGCCGGCATGGAATATTCCGAACTATCCCGACAACCAAAACAAACGCAGACAACAAAAAGTTTTCTCTTGAAATCACCGATATATCAGTGGAAGACCCGTTCACCACAAGCCGGACAGGGGATGAGATTTCTATAAAAATCGGGGATGCCAACCGCACCATTACCGGTACGCACAGGTACACAATCCGCTACACGGTTTCCGGTGCGCTTACCTATTTTCCGGATCACGACGAGTTGTACTGGAACATGTTCGGAACAAATTGGGAGGTGCCGATTGTGCGGGGAGCCGCACACGTTACCATCCCCGGTACAACCGTCGATATTCAGACGAAATGTTTTACGGGAGCTTCAGGCGCTACCGGCGAAGATTGCACGACAACTCATCAGAGCGGAGTCGTTTCCACAACACTTACAAAGTCTTTGGGTGCGTATGAGGGGATGAGTGTGGTTATCGGATTTCCGAAAGATCTGGTTGCCCTCGTCGATCCGAAAGAAGTCGTGCCGTTTCAGATGACTACGGCCGGGAAAATTGCACTTCTGATTTTTGGAATTCTGGCGTTCGGGTGGTATATCGCTGCGCCTTTAGCCGTAATTTGGTATTGGGTAAAACACGGCCGTGACCCCAAAGCTCCGATGGGAGTTGTCAGCGCGTGGTTTAGTCCGCCCAAAAACAGCGCGCTCAGAGATTTGACGCCTGTTGAGACCGGAACCCTTGTTGATGAGAGCGCGGATATGCGAGATATTTACGGAACACTTATTGATCTTGCGCGCCGCGGATATATAAAAATCGTTGAACGGTCCAAAGATAAATTCAGTTTTACCAAAATGAAAGAATGGAAGGGGGACGGCGGACTCCAACCATTTGAACAGGAGCTTTTGACGGGACTCATCGGGGATAAAGAGACGGTAAAATTTGAAGACACCGAGCTGGCTGTCACCGCCAAAAAAGTATCCGATCAGGTGTACACGTCACTCGTTGCAGACGGATTTTTCCCCAAAAATCCGCAAAACGTGCGGAACCTTTTTTATGTGATTGCCGCTCTGGCATTCATTACCATGAATTTGCCTTTGACCATTATTGCAGGGATATTCGGCCGCCATATGCCGCGCAAAACCCTTTTCGGAGCACAAAGTGCAGCAATCGCCGCATCCCTCAAAAACTTTCTCGGAAGTCAGGAAAAACATCTTGCGTTTCAGGCAAAAAATCAGATGTTTTTTGAAAAGCTATTGCCGTATGCAGTGGCGTTCGGTGTTGAAGATATTTGGGCAAAGCGGTTTGCGGATATCCCGATGACCCCGCCTGATTGGTACCAGACAAGGGGCACGACATTTAACAGTGTCGTGTTTGCCAAGTCTATCGGTAAGAGTTATGGGAGCGGATTTACCGCGGGTGCATCTCACCAATCCTCTACAGGATTCCGCTCAGGATTTTCTAGTGGTGGCGGATTTTCCGGCGGCGGAGGCGGCGGAGGCGGCGGAGGAAGTTGGTAGTGCGAGTACACCTGTTGGGACGAAATCGGAACGGTTTTGAAGCTAAATGCAGGAATTGATATAGTTTGATATAATACTGGCATGAGTTTAAAAGAACTTCAAAGGCAACATGAAGCCGAACAAGCCGCTGCGGAATTAAAGCGACAAAGGCAAATCTCATCGGATCAAACAGAGCATGCAGAAAGTGAGGCTTTAAGGTTAAAAGATCATAAGCTACGGATGCAGCAACAAGAGCAAGCAATGAATGAAATTTGGTCTAAAAGTGGTATTGAAGAAGTTTTTAGAGAAGCCCAAGAACTTAAAGATGGAACTCTTACAATCAGCGAAACACATATACCTTCTTTTGAAGAAACATACTCAGGACACGTATCTCGTTCATTACGATTAGAATGGAAAGTGCCCACTGGTAGTTATCTTTTTGGTCTAGTTAAGGAGTATTCTCAATATGATGTGAGAACCCACGTCTTACCTAATTCAATTTGGTTCAACACAAGTAACGATGAGTTAGATGTACCCCAAGCTTACGATAGGGGGATTATTGAAAAAAAGGTCTTTAACTTGATACAAAATGCAAAACCAATTGATCATTCTCCACCGAAACCCTCGTCGTACTCAAATAGAAATCCGGGCTGGTAAATTATTATTTTTAGGTTAAATTGTACCCCCAGCCGGATTCGAACCGGCGATCTACGCCTTGAGAAGGCGTCGTCCTAGGCCGCTAGACGATGGGGGCGTTGAAGCTAATTTTAGCAGCTTACTATTGACATAGCAATCCGAATTCGGTACAATTTTTTAGCATTAATTATCGCTCCCTGGATCCTATTCGGCCGTAGGGAGGTTTTTTTTGATTATGGACCCGACAAACAAAATGTTACTTACCCGTGAAGGCTTGGAAGAGCTGAAGCGCGAACACGATGCTCTTGTGAACACGAAACGTCCGGAAGCGGTCAAACGCCTGGCAGACGCGCGTGAGCTTGGGGATTTGTCCGAAAACAGTGAATATGCGGCAGCCAAACAGGATCTTTCCTTCATGGACGGACGAATTTTGGAGCTTGAAGAAATCATTCACAACGCCAAGCTCATCACATCACATCCGAAACATCAGATCGACGTAGGATCTAAAGTGACCCTTCATGTTGCAGGCAAACAGGAAGAGTTTATGCTGGTCGGCGAATGGGAGGCAGACCCCAAAGAGAAGAAGATATCCCACGAATCACCGCTGGGTAAGGCGCTTATCGGGAAAAAGGTAGGAGAAAAGGTGGAAGTAGAAGCGCCGGCAGGCAAAGTGATGTATAAGATTTTAGGAATTGAATAACTATGTGTAGCACCATTAATTTTTTGAGCAAAAAAAGCAAAAAACAACTCCCGTCCGGGAGAGGTGCTTGTGGCATAATATAAACCAGTAATTATTCCACAATAAAGCCCCTCTCCGGAGGGGTTTTTTAGTGGAAAAAGGAGGATATATGACAACTGTTGAAATGAGTAGGCGGACCGATGACGTTCCGGATCACGAAACTGCCGATACGAGTAGTATCGGAGGCGTTGGTCCGCCGCGCCATGCGTCATTTGGCCGGCTGAAAGGGTTTTATATAGGTGGAGTAGTAAACGACAACCGGCACTATAGCGCTGCTATACGTGAGTTTTTGGACGGACGGGCGCGCTTACATTGGCATGAGTCTGACTCCTCGCCGTATACGCGCGTGCAGTATCGTGCGATTTGCGACGGGAACTTTATACGGAAAATTTCAGAACGGATTTCCCCGTGGGTTGAAGCGGTTGTTCCGCTAACCCCCGGGATATTCGGGGAAGATCCTGTTCTTGTGTATTTTTCCGAGAATGCGCCGAGCCGTCAGTCAAGCAAAGCGGATTTTCTGAAGATCAGGGAAAATATTAGCCGGGCGAGCGGCCAGCCGCGTCGGACAGTGTCTGAGCTGACTGCTAAATCAGAAATAAACGGATACACTATTTCCATTTTGTCAGATGAAGAACGTCATCAGTCGGGTGTGCACAAAGATGTGTACGCTCTTTATGAACGGTTCGGATGGAACGAAGAAAATGTAGCAGAGCTTTTAGGGAATCCTGATAATATTATCGGCGTTGCCCGGAAAGAAGACGCAATTGTTGCGGCAGGTATCGGTGAGATTGCCTCAATTCCCGTCAACGGGGCAATATTCCGTATTGCAGAGTTGACCGAAGCAGCAACCCGGAGTGATCATGAACGCAACGGCTGTTACGCGGCTATTTCGACAACCATTCTTTTGGCTATCCGCGAGCAATCGCAACGCCGGAATGTTCTAGGTGGGGAAATAGATGTGATATTCGGAGAAAGCAATGGGTTATCCGAAGGAGTCTTGCGGGTAGCAGTATCGCAGGGGCGTACGTTTTCAACGGATACCACCGCCCGATTCGGATTTCCCGGAAGCGGGATACTGCGCCAGCAGGTGCCAATCTCAGGTCCTGTCCGGGAGACTGAATATAACGATTTACTCGTGACGTCGCTTACAAGAAAGGAGTTATATGAATTTACTTAGGCAGTTAGTCGCTATACGGTCATCCTATCCGGACGAGGAAAAGATTAGTATATTTTTGATTCGTCATTTGCGGGCGATCGGATTTCGTGTAGAAACCCAAACCGTTGCCCGCGGACGGACGAATATACTGGCCGCGAAAGGCTGCGGAAAAAGGTCTGTATTATTTTACGGACATATGGATACTGTTCCCTTGACGAACCGGTCCGGATGGCACACTGATCCCTGCACTCTCACGCAAAAGGGCAATCGGCTCTATGGATTGGGAGCCTATGACATGAAAGGCGGGATGAGCGCGTTTCTTTCGGCATGTGAGGGAACAAGTGCATACGTAAAAGTATTCCTGGCGGTAGATGAAGAAAATATTTCGGAAGGTGCGTGGAAGGCGGTTAATGGGAGGAAGGCCTTTTTCCGTGATGTTTCGCTTATCATATCCGCCGAACCGAATTTCGAATTAGGCTTGCACGGAATAACAACGGGCAGAACCGGCCGCTGTGTATTTGATGTGAAGTTTGTCGGTGTACCCGCGCATTTGGCAGCATATACAGCCGGCAAAGACGCCATCGGTATGCTGGCAAAGTTCGTTTCACGTCTCTACAGGGAAAGAGGTACGATGTTTGCCGGCACACGGACCGTTCTTCAGGTTCGGAAGATCACCGGGGAATCTGTCGGAATGAGTGTGTGCGGTGAAGCTTCTTTGGAAGTGGAGGTATTATTGGATGCAAAAACTTCGGTTGCAGCCGTCCGCCGTGTGCTTCTTGGATTCGGCGCGACACAGGTTTCTCTCAAAGAACGAAACACACCGTATCTTACAGGGTATCAGTTTGATCAGTTTCCGAATATGAGGGATATAGGAAAAATTATTCAACAGGCAACCGGGCGTTCAATGCGCGTGCATACCCGGACGTCAGTCGGTGATGATAATGTACTGGCGACTCTGGGAATTCCGGTGATCACCTGGGGGCCGGACGGAGGGAACGCTCATGCGCCGGACGAGTATGTTTTGCGGAGGAGTATCAGCGCGTTAACCGGTATGTATAAAAAGCTCTTAAAGTGTCTATAATTGAGGAAACGCAGAAGATATAGGATAATACAGATATGGCTACGATTGATGAACTTAAAAAAATTCGCTTAGAAAAGCTTGCCCGCCTGAAATCTCTCGGTATTGATCCGTACCCAGCAGATGTTCATCGCAAAGAATCAATCATAAAGGCGAGAAGAATGGTTGGTAAAGAAGTGGCTGTTGCCGGGCGCATCATGGGGATGCGCGGGCACGGAAAAATATTATTTCTCGATATTGTTGACGGATCTGGTAAGGTTCAGGCAGTCATCAAGTCCGACGTTTGTTCCAAAAAGGCCGTTACACTTATTCCCTTTATTGATTTAGGCGATTTCCTCGCTGTTCAGGGAGAAATGGGTAAAACACAGGCGGGAGAAGTATCGGTATTCGTAAAGAATTTTCAGATTATTTCCAAATCGGTCCGGCCGCTTCCGGGAGAGTGGAGCGGACTCAAGGATATTGAAGAGCGGTATCGTCAGCGGTATGTGGACCTCATCGTGAACCCAGAGGTCCGCGACATATTTCTTACCCGAAGTAAAGTTATTACGTTTCTTCGCAACTTTCTTGACGGCGACGGGTTTATCGAGGTAGAAACTCCCGTGCTGCAGCCTTTATACGGCGGGGCACTCGCTAAACCGTTTATCACCCACCATAATGCTCTGGATGTCGATCTTTATTTGCGGATTTCTGACGAACTCTACCTCAAGCGGCTTATTGTCGGAGGATTTGACAAGGTGTATGAGGTCGGCCGCGATTTCCGCAATGAAGGAATAGATAAATCACATAACCCGGAATTTACCATGCTGGAGTTTTACTGGGCGTATGCCAATTATGAGGATCTCATGAAATACACGGAGACCATGTTGGCGAGCTTAGTGAAAGAACTGAAAGGATCCTACAAGTTTGAATATCAGGGGAAGGAATTGGATTTTACTCCACCATGGCCGCGAGCGCGGTACCGTGATATTGTGATGAAATATTGCGGCATCGATATTGATGAAGCGTCCGATGAGAAAAAGCTATTAGCCGCTATAAAAACAAAGAAGATACAATTGGATTTGACCGGAGTTGTGGGATACGGTGCATTGTTGGATACCCTGTATAAGGCAACGGCGCGGCCGCATCTGGTAGGCCCCATGTATTTAACTGACCGGCCAACTGCGTTTGTGGCGCTTGCCAAACGGCTTCCGAAAGATCCCACGAAAACCGCTTCATTTCAGCTGCTTGTTGCCGGCAGAGAAATTCTGAATGCCTACAATGAACTCAATGATCCCGAAGATCAGGAGAAGCGCTGGCGGGAATCCGAGAAACTTGGAAAAAAAGGACAGGCTGAATATGAAGCAGTGGATGAGGATTACATCCGCGCTCTTGAGTACGGTATGCCGCCGACAGCAGGATGGGGCATGGGTATAGACAACTTCGTAGCGATTTTAACCAATCAGCCGAGTCTTAAAAACGTTATTCTATTTCCTACGTTAAAACCTGAACATGTCCAGATAAAACAAGAAGCGCCGGGAAAACATGAGTCATTGGGAATAACGTACGAGAAAGCAAAAAAGATATTAGAGGAATATATCAAAGATCCGATTACCCGTATGCACTGCCTGGAATCCGAAATGATTATGCGGGCCCTCGCCCGTCATTTCGGGGAGAATGAGGAAGAATGGGGGATTATCGGGCTCTTGCATGATATTGATTGGGAATTGACCAAAACCGATACAAAACAACACTGCATCAAATGTGTTGAGATACTGAAGAAAGAAGGCGCTACGGATTATCTTATTGGAACTATTCAGTCTCATGGATACGGTCAGGGCTTTGGAGATAGGTATTACGGACCGCCGGAATTTAAAGGAAAAACACGTGAAGGCCGAATTCAGCATTCGCTGGCTGCGGCGGAAACGTTGACAGGATTAATTGTCGCATCCGCTCTTATCCAACCCGATAAGAAATTGGCAAGTGTTAAGCCGGAATCATTAAAAAAGAAATTTACAAACAAAAAATTCGCGGCAAACTGCAAGCGGGACATTATTATGGAATGTGAACAGATAGGTGTACCAATTGACGAATTTCTCGCGCTCGGCCTCAAAGCACTGCAGGGGATTCACACAAAGCTTGGTTTATAAGAATGAAAAAACTTCTCATTGCTACGACCAATCCCGGAAAGCTCGCGGAAATTAGGGAATTTTTGTCGGATGTCCCGCTGACACTCCTGAGTCTTAGTGATGTAGGGATTGTTGATGCGGTTGAGGAAACCGGGATTACATTTGAAGAAAACGCGGTACTGAAGGCAAAGCATTATGCCAAAGAGTCGGATCTGCCGACACTGGCAGACGACGGAGGATTGGAAATAGATGCGCTCTCCGGCGAGCCGGGGGTCAAATCCCACCGGTGGATACACAAAGATCGTGAGGATACCGATGAAGAGCTCATCCAATATACGCTTGACCGGATGAAAGACATCGTTGATGCCAACCGCGGGGCACAGCTCCGGCTTGTGTTGGCATTAGTATTGCCCTCAGGTGAGG
Organism: Candidatus Gottesmanbacteria bacterium RIFOXYB1_FULL_47_11; assembly: GCA_001779455.1. Classification (GTDB taxonomy): domain Bacteria; phylum Patescibacteriota; class Microgenomatia; order UBA10105; family UBA927; genus XYB1-FULL-47-11. The sequence continues at coordinate 96,674 of MFKE01000016.1, forward strand.
TGTTTACGTCGGAAGAAAAGGTGCGGGGGATTATTCCGCGCAAAGCATCGGAATATCGGCGAAAAGGATTCCCGTACCGGTCGCTCCTTTTTTTGCCGGAGATCAATAAGTATTACAATCATGATGAATTGACCGTAGCCGAGACGGAAACGTATAATCATAGGAAGAAGGCATTGGAAATTATAAAACCGATTCTAAAACTGAAAATATGTTAGATATAAAATTTATCAGGGAGAATTTGGAACTGTGCAAAACCGCGGCAATAAACAAAAACCGCGATGTGGACTGGGACGGGCTTCTGGCGCTTGATGATAAACGGCGTGAGCTTATCGGAGCATCGGAAAAACTGCGTGAAGAGCGCAACAAGCTTACACGGGAAGATATTGTTCGGGGCAAATCGATTAAGCAGGAGCTTAAAGCAATAGAAGACGAACTGCGAAGTGTTGAAGAAGGATTTAGCATTGGGATGCTCACGGTGCCTAATGTGCCCGACGCGAGCGTGCCGGTCGGGAAAGATGCATCGGGAAATGTCGAAGTACGGAAGTGGGGGAAGGTTCCGAAATTTGATTTTACCCCGAAAGATCATATAGAACTCGCCAAGTCTTTGGATCTTATTGATTTTGAACGCGGTGCAAAAGTGGGTGGGAGCAGAGCATATTTTCTCAAGAACGAAGCGGCACAGCTTGAGTTTGCTGTTCTTTTTTATACATTTAATAAACTGGTGTCAAAGGGCTACATCCCGCTTGTCGCTCCTTCTCTTGTAAAAGAATTTACTTTGTTCGGCGTGGGACAGTTTCCATGGGGAAGGGAAGAGGTGTATCATCTTGAAAAAGATGATCAATATCTTGCGGGTACCGCGGAACAAACGGTGACCGCTTATTACAGCGATGAAGTATTACGGGAAGAAGATTTGCCCAAAAAATTTGTCGCGTTTTCTCCGTGTTTCCGCCGGGAAGCGGGGAGTTACGGAAAAGATACAAGAGGGGTCTACCGGCTGCACCAATTTAACAAAGTTGAACAAGTAATTATCTCAACTGCAGATCTGAACACTTCTCTTACTCTACATGAGGAATTACTCGCCAACTCAGAGGAAATTCTGCAGGATCTGGAACTTCCCTACAGAGTGCTTCTGATGTGTACCGGAGATATGGGTGAGCCGCAGGTTAAGAAATATGATATCGAAACGTGGATGCCGGGGAGAGGTGAGTACGGGGAGACGATGTCAGATTCGTTTATGGGGGACTTTCAGGCGAGACGATTGAAGATCCGGTATAAAACAAAAGACGGAAAAACGGTATTTGCCCATACACTAAATAATACGGCCATTGCATCTCCGAGGATTTTGATTGCACTTATTGAAAACAATCAGCAGAAAGACGGTTCAATAAAAATTCCCAAGATTCTGCAGAAATATATCGGGAAAGATATCATTCAGCGGTAACTCCTTACGCATGATAGCGGCGTTGAATCCGTATCCCCAGCGGCAGAATCAGTAACAGACTGAAAATACCAAGCACCGTAAACATAGGCTTGACGCCTCCGAAATAATCCATGATTGGCCCGGAAATCAGGGCAAATCCGACAACGGAGAGTGAGATAAGCAGGGAAAGCGAAGAAAGTGCGGTTGCCCGGTTTTTGGAATCATACTGTTCATTGACGTAGCTCCCCAGAATGACCCACCGTGCACTGGAGACAAATGTGGATCCCGCAACAGCGAGAACCGCTATTTCTTTCGTGATTGTAAAACCGGGCAGATACGCAAGGATCATGAGAAAAGGAAAAAAGAGATATGCCCGTTTTTTGGTGACGATGTCTTTAATGTGCAGCGCGCCAAACAAAACACTGCTGTTGAAAAGCCGGATGGTTGCGACGATCACACCTATCTGGAATGTAGTATAGCCGATGGTAGTGAGAAGCGACGTATTAAATATCATCATTGCAGACCAGGTGATGCCGCCGACTGCGATATAAAAAAGAGATATATCGCGGATATATGGTGTTTTAAATATTTCACGAAACCCGAGCTGAAACTGTCTGATATATCTCCGTAGAGTAAATTTTTCCGTATCTATATACGGTTCGATGAAAAAGAATGCGGTGATAAGCGCTGCAATACTTGCGATGACGGTTGCGTATATCGCGGTTTTATATCCCCACAAACTGAGGACGCCTCCCGAAAAAATTGCGACGGCAAACGCCAGTTGGAAAATAAGAGACGCTTTGGATGTGACTTTCGGAAACAAGTGTTCTTTGCCGTCCTGCTTAAGCGAGTCATACATCAGCGCCTCACCCGCTCCGGATACGAAAGAGTCGCCGATTCCGGTGACAACGGCATAGAAGATAAATGCCGGAAATGATGTGGCGGACGCGTACATAAGAAGGCCAAAGATTCCGATAAGCCTGCCGATTATGACCGATGCCTTTTTCCCCAGTAGGTCCGCAACAGCCCCGGTGGGAAGTTCTGAAAGAAGCTGTGATCCCTGCATGACCGCTTCGATGAGCGCCAGTTGCGACAGCGAGATAAATTGAAGTTCATACGCAACCCACACCGGCATATGGAAGATAAGCCCGAGGAAAAAATTGGAAAGATACGCAATTTTTACATTTCTCTGTGAGATCATTACATAAATTATATGCCAGATTGGTATAAAATAAGAAGCAACACAGATATATGCGCTGGCTTAGCTATATTTTGCCGTACGTTATTTACAAAAAAAGATCCGCATACAACCGCGACATCCGGGTTATTCATGAACGCGGGGTATATAAACTGCTTGTGAACGGTTCACGACAGTCGGGGGAATATATAAAAACTCTTTGGCAGCACGCGCTTGGCGAGTTTCATATTATCCCGTCGCCGGATATCAAGCGCATCCTCGTGTTGGGGGTTGCGGGCGGAACGGTTATCCATCTTTTGCATGCGATGTATCCGGATGCGGTTATTGACGGCGTGGATATCGACCCGGAAATGTTGGAAATCGGGAAAAAATATTTTTTTTTGGATTCGGTGACGGGACTGACACTTACCCTGAGAGATGCAAAAGACTATGTACGTGAAAGTATACAAAAGAAGCAGGCGTGGGACATGATTGTGGTGGATTTGTATGTGGGAGCCTCAATCCCTGCGTTTGTGGGAGAAGAGCAATTTTTACATGATCTCAAAAAAATTCTCTCTCCGGGCGGGATCGTGTTGGTGAACTATCTGCGCGAGTTTGAGTATGAGAAGCTTTCGACGTATGTTTTTGAAAAACTTTATAAAGTATTCCGCAGGGTACAGGACACCGAAATTTATTGTAATAGATTCTTTTTTTGCGCCAATGGATGAGGCAAAAATGTGGTAAAATAACCGCATGCTGAAGTTCCTAGGAAAATTCCTCGATAGTAACGAAAAAGAAATTTCTCAGCTCCGGAAAATCGTCGACGTCATTAACCGACATGAGCCGGAGATGAAGAAGCTTAAGCCGGGAGATTTTGCCAAAAAAACCGCTGAATTTAAAGAACGGCTTGCCGCGGGAACGACGCCCGACGAGCTCTTACCGGAAGCGTTCGCGCTCGTGCGTGAAGCTTCCCTGCGTACCATCGGACAGCGCCATTTTGATGTGCAGATGATTGCGGCAACCGCCCTCCATCGCGGCAAAGTGGCTGAGCAAAAGACCGGAGAAGGGAAAACACTCTCTGCCATCCCCGCGCTATACCTCAACGCTCTCACCGGTAAAGGCGTTCATCTGGTGACCGTAAACGATTATCTGGCACGCCGCGACGCCGGCTGGATGGGGCCGATTTTTCATATGCTCGGGATG
>MFKE01000016.1:100518-101709 GCA_001779455.1 Candidatus Gottesmanbacteria bacterium RIFOXYB1_FULL_47_11
GAGCATGAAGAGGCATCGGCAACAGACAGCCGGCTTAAGCACCTGAAACCGATTACCCGTAAGGAAGCATATCTGTCAGATGTCACATACGGAATAAACAGCGAGTACGGTTTTGATTACCTCCGCGATAATATGGTTTCGGATATATCCCAGGTGGTGCAGCGGAATTATCATTTTGCCGTGGTGGACGAAGTGGATTCTGTCCTTATAGACGAAGCCCGGACCCCGCATATCATATCCGCTCCGGATACGGAAGCAACCCATGCGTACTATGATTACGCGAAGCTTGTGGATAAATTAAACCGAGAAACGGATTTCGTCATCGACGAAAAATTACGTACGGCGCATCTGACGGATCACGGAATTCTGAAAGTAGAAAAGACCCTCGGGATCACGAATATTTATGAAAAAGATTTTGAAGTCGTCCATCATATCGAAGCGGCACTGAAGGCAAGAGCCTTGTTTCACCGTGAAAAAGACTATATTGTGAAGGATAATCAGGTGGTGATTGTCGACGAATTTACCGGCCGCCTTCTTATCGGCCGGAGGTTCAGCGAAGGAATTCATCAGGCCATCGAGGCCAAAGAAAACGTGCCGATTCAACAGGAAAGTAAAACGCTCGCGACCGTTTCCCTGCAGAATTATTTCCGTATGTATGAGAAGCTTGCCGGCATGACCGGGACTGCGGCAACGGAAGCTGAGGAATTTCATAAAATTTATGGACTGGATGTTGTCATTATCCCCACACACCGGGCGATGGTCCGTCAGGATTTTGCCGACAGCGTGTACAAAACCCCGCGGGCAAAATACGCGGCCATTGCGGCGGACATTGCGGAAGCGCATAAGCGCGGGCAACCGGTGCTGGTGGGTACAACATCGATCGAGAAAAATGAAATTGTGAGCGAGCTTCTGAAGCGCAAAGGTGTCCCGCATCAGGTACTGAACGCAAAAAATCATTTGAAAGAAGCAATGATTATCGCCGATGCCGGGAAGCGCGGCGCGGTAACGGTTGCCACCAACATGGCGGGCCGGGGAGTGGATATTATTCTTGGCGGGCAGGACACAAATGAAAAAGATCATAAAGAAGTTGTTGAGCTTGGCGGCTTACATGTTATCGGAACCGAGCGACATGAATCACGCCGCATAGACAATCAGCTCCGTGGGCGATCAGGGAGACAGGGAGATCCGGGG
>MFKE01000016.1:101735-124114 GCA_001779455.1 Candidatus Gottesmanbacteria bacterium RIFOXYB1_FULL_47_11
AGACGACATCATGCGGCTCTTCGGCGGCGATCAGGTGGCTCGGCTTATGACCGTGTTCAAGCTTCCCGAGGACGTACCCCTTGAGCATCCTATGGTTTCCCGCGCTATTGAGCAGGCGCAGGTAAAAGTAGAGGGATTTCATTTTGACAGCCGCAAACATTTGGTTGAGTACGACGATGTTCTCAATAAACAGCGGGAGATTGTCTATCGTAAGCGGCGGAAGATTCTTGAGGGTGAAAGTCAAAAAGATACTATTCTTCAAAACATTTCGGGTGAATTGGGCAATTTGGTTGCCATGTATTCATCGGAAAAAGAAGGGGAGATTGACCGGCAAAAGATTCTTTCCGAGTTTGTATCCATCATTCCGTTTGACGCGGCGTCGCAGGAACAGCTCCTGAAGCAGCTGGGAGAAGCGCATACTGCGGCTGATATGACGGAATTTTTGACGACTATTTCCCGTGATATGTATGACAAACGTGAATCCCAAATTGGTTCCGACATTACCAGACAGATTGAGCGGTGGGTATCGCTGTCGGTTATTGACAGTTATTGGATGGATCATCTTGACGCGGTAGATGATCTGCGGGAGGGAATAGGGCTGCGCGGGTACGGGCAGCTGGATCCGCTCGTTGAGTACAAAAACGAAGCATTTAATATGTTTGAGCGGCTTATTGCCGGAATTGACAGCGAAATTATCCACCGGATTTATAAAGTACAGGTGTCGCAGAATTCTCCTGCCGGAGCGCCGCCGGTTCAACCCATCGAGTCACCCATTGCGGCAGCGGCGAAGAAAATGCAGACAAATGCGAGCGAACAGGTTGTGGCCCAACCCGTCGTCAACACCGCAAAAAAACTCGGCCGCAACGATCCGTGCTGGTGCGGATCGGGCAAAAAGTGGAAGAAGTGCCATCTGAATAGGGAACCTCATACAGCACAGGAACAGGAAGCCTATAATCTGTTTTACAATAACAATGAAGAGTGGCAGCGAAGATACGGTAAAAAGTGAGGATTTAGAATCTAAAATCGATCTCGATTTTTCCATTACCTGCCCTAATCTCCTTGATGATCATACGCAGGAAATGTTTCTTTTCTTCGAATTCAGCGTTATCCCATAACGTATTGAAGTCTTCCAACGATTTGGTGAATTTCTCTAGTTCGTGACGGCGCTCGTTTATCTTCTGGAGCTTGAATTGATAATCATCGGCCACCACATGGTACTTGATTTCTTCCTCTTCCAAACGCTTTAAATTGGCTCCGTAGGTCTCAAGTGAGTCGATTCCAGCCTCATACGATTCTTTGACTCGTTGCCTTCTTCTTTCTATTTCGGCGAGGTGCTGTGCCGCATATTTGTAGTCCTCTTCGAGATTATCGGAAATTGTAATATTCCTATCAAATATCAGCCTTTCTCTAGCTGTTGGGTTATTTACGAGGTTTCGTATTTGGTTTAACACAAAATCCTCAAGTCTTGTGGCACTCATTATCCTTCGTTGGCAAATTTTGCTGTATTTATAGCCACCGCACAAATACTCATAGGTTATTGTGTCGTTCCATTTCGGATTCTTCTTTTTTCTCAAGTGATGTCTAGTGAGGTAGGTAACACCTGATCCACAACGGATACATTTTGCAATCCCAGTTAATAGCCCTCTGCTCATTTTCGCTCGACCTTTTTGAGAATTGCCTCTAATTTTTTTCTCCTTTTGGGCTAGCGCGAAAATTGCTTCGGGAATAATGGCTTTGTGTTCAGTGCTTTCTTCAATAATTCCTTGATGTCCTCTGATACTCCTTTGTTGATTCTTTTTGTAATCTGCGTGTCTCCAACCCCATAGCACTTTTCCAGTGTACGTTTGATTCTGGAGCATGTATTTAACAGCTTGCGCCCTCCAATAGAGGCCCCTCGGTGGTTTAACACCCTTTTTTGTCAGTTCAAAGGCAATATTTAACGCGCCTTTACCTTTAATGTATTCATCAAATATGGTGCGTACGACACTGGCTTTCTCTTCATCAATCAATACTTTACGACATACCTTGTTTCCTTCGAAGGAACGTTCTATTTTATAACCATAGGGGACGTTATTTGGAATTTTTCCGGCTTTTGCTATAGCGGTTTTGCCCATCATCATTCTTCTACGAATTTTATTTCTTTCAATTTCAGCCATCGTGTCACTGACTCCTTCGACCATAATTCCCAAGTCATCGTCCGTAGGATCGTACATTTTAGGATTTTTGGGCTCTACTGGGGTATTGAGGGCGCACGTTTGAATAAAGAGTTCTTTTAGTTCTTCTCTGACAATTGTTGCTGCAACGCGATTTCTAGCAAAACGGTCGAAGTCTTTAACCACAACCAGATCAAATATATGTTGTCTAGCGTCACCCAGTAGGTCTTGAAGCCCTTTACGTTCTTCTAGGAGATGTCCGCTAATTCCTTCATCAATGTACGGCTCTTTGACCAATTCCCAGCCTCTTTCTATTATTGTTTTTCTGCAATCAGTTATTTGTGCAGGGATCGATATTTTATCCTCTGCTTGTTCTTTCGTGCTCACACGAGCATATATAACCGCTCGGATCGTAAATTTATTCTCCATATTACATGTAGGTTGAATGATGTATTACTTCAACCCGTCTTTTAGAACTGTTAGCACGTCTTCTTTTCGATACCGCCTGTCTTTTCTAGAGCCAATTCTGACTGCGACAAGTTTGTTTTTATTGTCCCATTGTCGTAATGTCCAAGGGCTAATGTTGAGTATTTGAGATACTTGTTCTAGAGTTAGGAGAGATGACCATGTAGACGGATCTGACGCGGAAAATGATATAGTTGATTTGGTATTTCCCATAATTTATACTAACTTAACAGAAGTAAATGGAAGATGCAATATGGAAGAAAATGTAATACAAGATGCCTTGAGATTGGCAAAAAATATCCTCAAATCGCTATTACCTAATAAAAAGAGGGATATAGTGAATATAGCTTTTCACGACAAGGACACTTTTTATTTAGAGGAATATGCCTCAATTCCACAATCATTCGGGTATAAATTAGACAATACGATTATTTTTCTCGAGCAAAACGGAGTTATTGAAGGAAAAACAATTGGGTGGTGGTATGTTGGTATCATGAAAATGAGTTCATATTTGAGGAGAAATTTACCAGATGATCTTTCGATGGACGATAATATTTCTGAGATTGCGCGTGAAAAAGGGTTTATAGACAAAGATGAAGCAATCCAATATTACTACAATGTCTCAAAAAAGGATGACCGTCCAAAAATAGATAGACAAGCAGCAGTATTGATTAACAAAAAAGCACTTGAAGAATTTTGCAAGAAATTTACAAACAATATACAAATTCCAGAAGGAATGGGTTATTTGTATAATAACGGACAGTTATTTTTTAGACTAGTAGATGGTTCAATAGATAGTTTTAATTTTTCAGGTGCAAAAATTTCAAGGAAAGTATTTGAAACATTCTTCAATCTTTGGAGAAAAGATGGTGTTGGCACGTATAAAAAAAATGAAATTATTAAAGAATATAAAAAATTTTTTAACAATGAAGATATTTCAGCTAACAGGATAGGTGAGATAGTGTCTAATATCAGACCATCGATAATAAAACCGAAGGTTCTAATATCAGATCGGATAGAGTGGCGTTTTGATAGAAAAAATGATCAATGGATTTTTAAAATTTCCCCCATGAGTCACTAGTCATATTTCAAAATATGACGGCATCCTCTCGTTTTATGGCGGTTTAGCCTCGGTATCCCCATATTGACATTCCCTTGTCATAAAACAATCGTTGAGACTGAAATGAAAATTCAGTCAACAATTTCATCACTAACTCCAGAACAAAATGATTTGCTGACAAACAATATTGTTGAGGCAATGAACATTTTGTTTCAGTCCGTTGAAAGAAGAATGGTCTCGGAGCGAATTAAAAGAGGTCTTGAAATTAAAAAAATGAAAGATGGAGGCGACAAATATGGAAAACACCAAAGATTACAAGTGTAATGATTTTTATCAAGCCGTAGCGCTCAAAACAGCTGGTATACCTCTAATTCGACTCGAAAAATCTTCGGGTAGTTTCTTCATATTTGTTTTTGACGACTCAGAAAACAAGGCGCAAGAATTCATTTTACTTTATTGGAAAAAGGAGTTGAAAATTGACGCGAAAGAATTTGTTGAAAACATATCCGAGCTGAAAACTAGGATTCATAGCGGGATATAGTCAGATTTTAATCGAGGGGTCGAAAAGACCAATGTTTAGAAGGTTCAAGAGTTATGAGGAGCAGATACTCTAATACCGATTGACTCTTGACCAAGGCTAACGCCTAAATTTAGTATTTTGAGTTGTGTATTGTCGGGCAGAGTTGATATACCCTTTCCGTTACAGGGGATTGTCCAAAAGAAACCACCCTTTCTTGTTTAACAACGGCAAACGGCAAGATGGATATACATAGTTTATGGATGCAACGAGGGTAGTATCCTCCACCTTCAGTGATGTAGGTTGGTGACTATGTAGCCGCAAAGGATGAGGCACTAGCCAAGGACCTTTGTCCGGTTGTCAATCTGCGAAGCTAGGATTGACGTGGAAGATAGCTTCAATCAAAAAACAAAAAATGGACGTCGTGACAATAATATAATTCAAAGTTAAATAGGCTCGATTAAATATATCTCATGGATATATTGTTCACCCTGTAAAACGAAACAATTAAACTTTATTATTAAACCGGAGAGAGGTAAACAAGAATACTAAAAGTTAGAATTGAGAATGATTTTCCTAATTGATGAGTGATTTCTCTAGTTGAATGAGCAAAATACCGCGTAGAAGCTACGTTCCAAATATAGCCAGGGCATCGTAGGATGCGATTGGGTGTGAGATTTCAGCGAAAACGTATATTTTACTGTTCAGAACGTGGAAAAGTATGTTTTGATTCAGTTTAAAGATGTTGAGCAAAACCGTTATTGTACTGATTTATCAATTTATTTACCCTCCATTTGTTAATTACATTACAATCTGCATTGGTTAGTGATTCTTCTCGACAATATTCAACGTTTGAAGACGGTATTCCGAGAGACAGTGCGGTTTTATGAATCCACGCACTCGTGCATACTTCAAAGATTTCGCCATAGCCTCGTATTTTTGTTTTATCTGGAATATAGGTTAGCTCTCGTGATTTAAATATCTCTTCTAATAATTCGGAGGAGGGTATTACGAACCAACCGAACCAGATAAATCGACTACCTAACTTCGCTATAGATTTATTAATCCGTTCAATCTCATCCCGTTCGATTCTATTTGTGATGGTTGATATATCTTTTAATCCCTGTTCGATTGAATCCGTGGTCATATTTGAAAAGTGGAGGAGTATAGTATCTCGTTGCTTTTCAAGTGTATCAATTCTTTGTTCCCATAGTTTTCTCAAAATCATCTGCCGTTCATGAAAGGGGAGGTGCGGAACACTCATTTGAAAATAGTCTGGGTGAACAAGAATATCAATCTGCTTTATTTGCATGAATCTATTTTATATTTACTGCAAACAAATGTCAGTTTAGGAGGTTGTTTAACTCTATTTCCCTAATTGATAATTCAATCCTCGCGAAAAGTATTTGACAGAAGTAGAATGCTAAAATATTGTAATTTGAATAAAGATACTCAATGAGCCTGTAGCTCAAATCAGAGAGAAAATAGAAAAATTGAAGCTTTGTGTGGCTATTTCAGCGTTAACTGAACTAGTCACCTATGTCGCTTTAGAATAGGAAGTATAAACTTTGATAGCCCAGCTATAGCCAAAGATACAAGGAAGTAAATTATAAATACAAATAACGTCATTATTAAAAGCAATTTAGGTTGTCGTAAATTTTGGAGATTATCGAAAATCACGACTATTGGTCTATACCAAGTCACGTATTGGCCATGATTGTACTGTTCTCTCAGTATAGGTAAACATAAAACAAGCAGAGTCAATAAAAGATTCAACAAACGGGGTTTGAGAAATGCAATACGCCTATCCATATCTACATTTCTATTATACAAAGTTTCACTCTGACAAAAATGATGGATGTTATTGAAATATAAACGTTGCAAGTATTTCATCGGTGAGCGCTTTATTCTGTTGCGTTGGGGGAATGGTAGACACGGTGAAGAGTCTGTTGTTTTTGAGAAGAATGGTGATGTATCTTGTTTTTGGTCCCATAATGAGTCCCTCAATCCCTTTGTAGCCCGCAATCGTAACGTCTTTAATAGTGGTAGTATCCATTTCTGTTTTTGCTTTCGTAATATCTATCTCCGTTGCTTCTTTATTAGGCTGATAGATTCCATACAGCGTGTAGCCTTCTTTTTCAACAAAGAAACCGGCAGAGTGAATCCCTGCTGCATCCTCAGCGATTTCTTTTCTGAACGTGGTTTTTTTAGGATGTTTAAACGTTACACCTATTTCGTTGACTGTTTGGCTCTGCCAGTCACTTTGCATTTCACCACAACCTGATTGTGGCATTGGAGAATTCGGATTGCCGTGCTTGATCCATTGTTCGTTAGCGCAGATCCATGTATCTTCGCCTCCACCAAACAATAGTCTGGCGATACCGAGTCCGGAGAAACCAATAACGACTACTATGAATAGTGGAATGAAAAATTTCTTCATGCATTTATATTATATAGCGAAGTTTGCCCCAGTGTCTTCCCACGTACGAAGAAGATCGACTCACCTAGGCTTTCTTTACTGCTCTTTTCAATAATTGATTTGGAAACTCAGGAAATAGAAACTATATGGTTCTCATCAGAAATTTCCTCTTCGGTTAAACGTTTTTTCTCTACTACCGCAGCTGCAAATAATTTGTTTAATTCCTTTTCCGCCTTTCTAGTACTCATCCTTTTCCAAAAATCAATAGTATTAATACTGCTATTGTCGTTTATATATTTTTCTAGATATTTATTGCCAACACCCGTTCTCACTAAACCATAGTGTCGTTTAGATTCAAAATGCAATCCCCCAGAATCGAAAGACCAAAATAGTTCATTGATTTTAAATTTACTATCAAGACTGGTTTTCCCACAGATTATGAAGCCTATTGTTGTGGAATCACTTCTGTTATGACGAAAATTGTCTTCGAGTTGTTGTTGAATATTGCTTTCGATAAAACTCCTGAAATCATCTATTATCTGGAATAGATTTTTGCCTACCCATCGATTTGATGCTTCATAATCTGAACAAAACGTTTCCCATGATTTGTTCTGCATTTCATTAACACCATGATTACAAATCGCAACCTCTCCGTTTCTGAATTGATAAATTTTGTTTAAATCGTCTTTGTATTCTATACGTCCATTGTCGTACTGTCTCTTGCTTCGTTTATCAGCGCAGATGCATATTCCATCTTTACATAATGCAGTCAAGATTAACGTCATTATGATTCCTTCACTCGTTTGCGGATAATCTCTTGTATCACCTCAAGGTCATTATCATTCAACAAGTGAAACCGCACCTGTCCATAACGACCATGACGATCAAGAATTGATGTGGGGTCGGATAACCGTTCTTTGAGAATTTTCATATCTTCAGTTGTTGTAAATTGTAGTTCTCCATATACCCAGTTGTTTGCGTAGTAATAGAACAGAATGAGTTCGTCACCCTGTTTGAGTGATCGAAAAGATCCGGCGCCGGGAGTGATAGACACTCGACCATTCGGATATTCTTTTGCTATCCAGTCCGGCATTAATCGAACCATACGGCGTACAAAATCACTTTTCACTCGTTTCTCGGTTACGTCTTCCGGTTCAGGAGCGCTCACCGTACGAGTTTTCCAGTTATCTGTCTCCTCTACAACTTCTTTCTTTATAACTTTTAACACCTGCGAAAACCATTCGAGAGCTGCTTCACCATCTCGTTGCAAGACTATATCAATTTCCCGGTTATGTTTCACCGCATTTCGAAAGTCTTTGAAGGCAATAAATCGTTTCTCGACCTCAAACTTGGATCGAAAGGTACTTTCGAAGTATTGCCAGTTTTTGAGAATCATATTGGAGTAATCCATGATGTCGCAAAAACTCAAACTCTCAAAAGCAGTGATATCGAGCCATGTCTTGCCGGGATTCTTCCTCAAAAACTCACTCACTTTTTCCTGAATTTTTTCTTTTATATCTCCTGGAATGCAGGTGGTCCAATAATCTTTTCCAACAGAGGCACTCAACGTTTTATCTATGAGTGTCCGGAGAAGTAGCTCAATCTCGTCTAGAGCTTTATTTGCATTGGTCCCAGCGACTTGGAGAATTTTTGATCCCAAGAGTCGTTCAAACTCTTGAAATATTGCTTGTGCCCGTTCTTGAAGAAAGAGTTTATAGTTATTGGTTTTGATCGCTTCGTCATAGGAAATGAGTTGTGCTTCTAGCGCATCATTAAAGTCTGGATTTTCCTGCGCGTAGGTTGCAAAATAATCGCTTGGTGCTTTATTGAGTATTTCTTTGTTTAGCTCTGCCGGAATAAAACAGAAGTTGGCTAGCGAAAACTCATTACTAAATTTTTGTTTCTTCAAGAAATGCTTTGGAAATATGTGATGTTTTTCCGGGCTATTGAAATCGGAACACAAAGAGTAGTCCATAGCAAACATATTATTGGTCTTGAAATGTTTCGGGTGACGAATGGCGAGCATACAGAAGAAAGCGTTGCGAAGAGCTGATCTGGTGCTGATTTTACTTTTGATAATTCGTTCCTCATCAAGGCTGATAGGATAGTTAACCTTGACGTCTACGTTCTCCAAGAGTTTATCAAACAATACTCGTCGGTCTTCTTCCATCCTGGTTTCTCGACTTGTAGCATACCGTTCACTCAAGGCGGCTTTCCAAAACCACTCGTTTACCTTTTCCGTCATTTGTTTAGTGAGAGAGCGCCCAGGAGCTTTGAAATAAAGATACGCCAAGAGCGAAATCATGGATGGGTACGGCACGAAGTCGTAAATTTTGGCTCCGAGGTTATTGGTTAAAAAATCAATGGATAATTTAATCGAGATGACTATTTCTTCCCAATTGTCTTTCAATTGTTCTTTCGTCAGTTGTAATTGGTAGGAATTCTTGCAATACCCAGTAATAGCGAGAGAGGCAGCGTGGATTATAACTTCGGGTGGAATGTTGCCGAACCCCTTTTTCTCCAAAAAGTCGTGAAGTTCAACGTATCTCTCTTTGAGGTCAAAATCCTCACCCCATGTACTGGCAACCACCAAGTCAAAAATAGAAAGCCGTTTGCCACCCTGATTAATGCGCTCAAAGATATCGCTTGCTTCATCGAGTTCTTTTTCTCGGCAGATGATTACGGATAGGGGATAGGTAGCAAAAATGCTTCGGCATTTTTCAAATACCCGTTTACGTTCATCGTTCAAACGGTTATAGATTTGCAGGTGTTTATTCTCATCCAAAATGTCCTTGAAGGATGCATAATAATCACCCTCATGATAGCGAACAATAAATTCTTCTTTATCAAAGTCAAAACAAATTTGTGAATAGTTTGTTCCGTCTACTGTAATCCCTTTAATGACTGCATAGAGAGATGTTGCGCGTTGTTGACCATCCAGAATATAGCGAATAGATGTATATGAGTCAGGAGGTTGGAGATTTAACTCAGCAATATTGCGATAGAAAAGATTGTACTTTTTGTCTGCTTCCCAAATAAAGAAACTGCCGATAGGATACTCTTTATAGATAGAATCGAGTAATTTTATTACTTTAGAGCGCTCCCAGACAAAATCCCGTTGAAAACGGGGGATCCGTAGATATCCATGCTCTATGTCATGAACGATATCGGATAATTTTAGCTCATCAACTTTTATCTTTTGTTGTTGCATGGTTCTATTATATTTCAAATGCCCGAACTGCTTTTCTGTATTTGCAGAAATCACAATCTGGCCCGGGCTGTGGTAGCTTGTCGCCTTTTAAACAGTCAATCGCTTCTTTGACAGTTTTTTCTACCCAAGAATCATCCCCAGTATATGGGATAATTTTAATATTAAACTCAAGTTTACCATCAAAGGCTTCTTTATCAGTATTACCGTTGCAATAGACAAAATATCCCGTTGAAGATACTTTGAAGCCGTTTTTCCTGAATAGCCACTGATATATTTCCATCTGACGTTTATAGCCAATTTGCCAATCAGCATCCAGTGTAACTTCTTCCTCTTTTGAAGTAGCTTTATAGTCAACGATGTAATACTCGCCCAATGGCGATACCCAGACGTCATCAACACCTCCCGTAACTACAACATTTGATCCATCAATCGCACACGTAATTCCTCCACGAAGAGAATCTCTCCATTCGTTTATTTTGTCGTGCGCTAGTGGGACGGCATCAATCCCATACGATTTCATCAAGGGGTGGGTGGTACCTTTTGCTCTATGGATATCAAATTCTTTCTTGAGCAATTTATCAACGGCAGAGTTGAGAGAAAATGGATAGCCGGGTGGTTGGGCTACTCCCAATTTACGATCAAGATAAAAACAGCGGGGACAGTTGATAAAAAGATCAATTTTAGAACGGCTCAAACGGAACAGCTCCGTTGATTCCGGATTATATAAATTGTATTTTCTGTTCGGTCTGTAATATTGAGACATATTATCCTTCAAGCAAATCAGAAAGCATTTGAACTTTCTGAAATAGTTCGTCAAAAGTCACTATCTCAACCTGTTTAGAATCGCCACGATATAACTCAAAGGATGTTTTTTGTTCCGCATTTAGACCATTGACTACTTTTCCGATTATTACCATGCATTTTGGATTAAAGACCTGAAACGCTTTGTCAGTTTGTTGCCGCAAAGCGTAGTAATTTTTTGAAAGTTCATCTTTATACTTTAATACTTGAACTGTCGAGCCTCCCAGATCGGTACTAATGCTGTAGGCATTATCTCTGTAGTGACTTCCCATTAAAGATGTTGTGGGCGTTTTTATCTCAACAACCAATACGTTATCTGAAAAACCATTTTTAAAAATGAAGTCAACAATATTTCCACCTTTATTGTCTATGCTTTTCCCTCCAACATAGGCTTTATCTTCGAGAAGGATTACTGGGTAGGGAAAAATTTGGGCAATAACCCAAGAGTTATCTTTAAAAAATGTTTGCCAAAAACTTTCATCTCCATTGTTTTTGTTATCATCCCATACCTTCAAAACACTTTTTAAACTGTTAATGTTTGAAACGTAATTTAGCTTTTGGAGGTCTTCTATTTTTAAATCCTGTAGCTTTTCAAAGTTCTCTGGATTCTTCAAGAATTGTTCGATTATCGGTTTGGCGTTTTGAGGAGTTACAGCGAAACTAGCCTCTCCTGATCGAATTCCGTACTCTTTAAACACACTATAATATTTATCCAATTCTGTGATTAGTGTCTTTAATTCTCCTGATTTTAATTCTAATTTTATCCATTCACCGTCTTTTAGTTTTGATAAATCCAATGTCTTGTAGTCTTCCCATTGTCCAGAAGGTTTTTTTCGCTGAAAAATAAAGTTCCCTCGAACACATGCGTCTTGATCGTGAGGGTTATCTACAACTTCTGGTCTAAACATGAGTCGTGAGGTAGTAGTTACCCTCAATTCAATATCTTGACCCACCGCTGAAGTGAGAGATGTCGATTTAGTTGTGATCAGATCATTCATATTTGGTTTGGTTTCATGAATTTATTTAATGCACTATCAAATAGTTGCGATAGTTTTTCATTTTCCGTTTGAAGCGATTGTTGATAAATTTGAATCTTCATAACTTCCTCAATCAAAAGTTTTTGTTTTTCAATTGGTAAAACGGCTATCTCAATATAATCAAATGTTTTCGCATTGACTCGAGGCAAATTCGTGCCAGTCATGCCCGCAAGCGTTTGTTTAACTATTTCTGGAAAACGTAATAGTATTGGAAGTAATTCTAGTCGTATCATATTCTCTTGCGCTTTTAAAACCCAAATATCCGTCGAACAGATACCATCCATTGTTGCAAGCCATACTTTATTTAAATATGGCCGTAATTTCCCATAAAGAGTGTCTCCCTTGCTAAATTTAGTTTTTGCACTTTTTATTGTCTTTGCAGTACACGGCGAAAATGAAACAAGTCTACCTGTATTAGATTCAATATTTTCTAATCCTATATAGTTAACCAATTTATCCCCTAAAGTGATCGGTAATACTGTTCTTGAACTCCGCAGGAATAATTCTCCTAATCTTTTTATTGTTCCTCCTGTTTGAGGTCTAAAAGCTCGAGATAAATGTGAGTTAAATAATTCTTTAACTTTTGTGATTTCTTTTTGATTTAACTCCTGCATTCTTTTGATAGCATCTAGTTTTTCAACAACCTGTTGTTGAACAGAGATGGGTGGAATTTCTATATCAAATTTTTTTAATGCCGTCGTGCTCAATTCTTTAAATGTTGTTCCAAACGAGGATTTTTCTAATCGTTTTTTGCTTGCTAATAGCCAATAGGCTAAATACCAGGGAAGCAATTCTTTTTTAGGAGTGAGGCCTTTAATTCCTTGATTGTATGTAGAACGTGTGGCCACGATCCCAACGTGTCCGATGGTTGCTCGACTTGAAAGCAAGACTGTACCTTGTTCTGCTATTTTTGAATGTTTGATTGCTTCTTCTGTTATTTGTCTTTCGCTGCTTGTTAAAACGGAAACAGTACCAGATGTGATTTCAGAGGGAGTAAACCATGGTACATTTCCAGTAAAATATTCAGCATGACTTGTGGGGGGAGTTCCGCCTCCGTTTATTACGCTAATATCTCCTAATTTTTTTATTTGCCAGTTATTCATAGTCCTAGTTGATAGCTAATCTTTTTTAAAGAAAAAAGAAACTTCGATTTTTGGATCAAAAACATATGCTTTAGAAAAGGTATAACATTGCCCCCTTGCAGCGCTTTCATCGTATTAGGGAGAGTCCATCTCAAATTTATTTCTTCCAAATTTCTCAATCTACCCTGTTGGTCAAAAAAATTCTCATCGGTATCTTCAAAACAAAGTTCATAGTGGTATTTGTGAAGGTAAAAACGAGCATTTGGATCTGCTGGCTCCATTGTCGTTAAAAGCCTTTCATCTGAAGTTCCTTTTACCGGAATCTCAAAAATGATTTTTAACTTTATTCCGGTTTTTGGTGTTAACTCGATGGGTAATGACAACATAGTTTTCTGATCGTTTAATACAATCCCACCAAACCCAAGTCTCAGCGCTGAATTCCTCTTTTTATTGTCAGCCCAAACTACGAGATATATCTTCAATATAGAATTGGTTTCTAAAGACTGATTTTTTACAGTTCCGGTATATTCAAAACGATAGTACTCGCCAATAGCATCGCTTTTCTTTATGGCAGTACCGCTCATTCCTGAAAAATCGAATTTTAAACGAGGTCTTTTTTTAATTGCTTGTAATATCGTATATGGCAACAACAAAAGACCGGAAATAGAACCTAAATTCAACAATATTTTTACTATTTTGTCAGCACTATTAATGTAATCCATATGTTAACTTTTTAACTTCTCAATAATTTTTCCCGCTACTTTCATTAATTTTTCTCTTGATTCCATATCGTCATCGAATATTTTTATTGTTCCTACTCCGTCCGCACAAAATTCAACCTTTTTGCTTGTGGAGTCTCCTTTAATACCAAACTTTTCATGACCAATTGCCCATGATGTGGACTTTGAGATAATTCCGAAGAATAAAATCACAAGGGAAACAAACAAAAACGTTCCGTCAATTGGAAGTCCTAAATTTTGGGCTAGTTTAACTATCAGCACCCACGTCAATAAATATATGATTGGAGAAATAAACTTCCAACTATTTCCTATAAATGTTTTTAAACTCTTGTTCATATTTCTATCCCAATAACACGCCGATTATCTGAATAATAAACCCTAACGCAAATAGCGAAAATCCTGCTATTCCTATTTTTTTGTCTTTTAGGTGTTTCTTTTGTGTGTAGTTTCCCTTTTTATCCATATTCAGGATATAGTCGTCATCAACATTTTTCTTTGTATTGATTTGCGGATAAAGGACAATAACAGAGGCTATCGTGTTCAATGCAAGACCTATTAGAGTTAACAATTTGCCAATATTCATGTTGCAATAAATTCTTCAATCTTTTTTAGTTGTTCTTGAGATTGATTGTTGAGTTCTTTGATTTCTGCAAATATATCCTTCGGTTCTCTATGTTTGGTTTCGTCTTCAGTAATTGGTCTATATGCGGAAGCGGAGAGAATGAAGTCATTTTCTTCTATTTGGGATCTAGTTGCACTCCAACTTCTATCTGTATCAGGTTTGTCGTTCCAGTTTGCTAATAGGTGAGGTAGGTCATTTTTATCTGGACTTGGTCGTCTTTGAGAGGATAGTTCTAGACCGTCATATCGAACATCGTAAAACCATACCTTTTCTGTTTTTTTGCCGTCATTGTTAAATAGAAGAATGCTGGTTTTTACTCCTGAATAGGGTTGAAACACGCCACCTGGTAGAGAAATAACCGCGAGAAGGTTTCTTTTATCTAATAGATATCTGCGTAATTCTTTTGCTGCATTATTTCTATTAAATAGTACGCCCTCGTTTACAACTATTCCTGCTCTTCCTCCTTGTCTCAAGGAATCAATCATCAATCCCAAAAAGAGAATGGTTGTATCGGTTGCGATCACTGGTAAATTTTTTCTAATCCGTTCTTTATTAATCGTTCCGGCGAAAGGGGGATTGGATATGATCACATCAAATTCTCTGTCTTCCCATTCGTCAGGACTTCCGGCAATTGAGTCTCGTCTGATAACTTGTGATTTTTCCAAACCATGGAGAATCAGGTTCATTGTAGCGATTTTAACCATGGAGGCGTCTACATCAAAACCGTATAACGCTTTACTTTGAAGAAATTGCCATTGTGTCGGAGTTAATTTATCTCCCGGTCCTTTTCTCACTTTTTGACCGTTTCCATTGGTGTATTCTTCTATGTTTGAAGTGTCTGAGTTGTTTACCTTGATCCATTCGTAGGCACCTAAAAGAAATCCTCCTGTCCCACAGGCAGGATCAAGAACGGATTCACCAATCTGTGGATTAGTTAGTTGTACTATTGTACGGATAATATGGCGTGGAGTGCGGAATGCTCCCAATTTCGCGGAACTTTCTATTTGATTTAACAAAAATTCGTAGAGATCTCCTTTAACATCTGCGTCTAACTCGATAAAGGAAATATCACGTAATTTGTCGATGACATCACGAAGGACTACGCCATCGGGTATTTGAAAACGGGCATCAACAAAGAAACGTCTGACGTTTTCATTTGTTCCAGGGATATTTGCCATAAAAGGAAACACGTCATCCCGAAGAAATTTAAACATTTGAGTGTTATCAGGTATATGCGTCCACACGCTCCATCGGTATTTTTCGTTTGCACCTTCAAAAATAGATTTAAATTTACCTTCTCCTCTCAATTTTGCATCTTTTGTATTACTGTTATCCCACTCTTCAAGCATTTTCAAAAAGAAGAGATAGGAAATCTGTTCAATATAGGTAATAGGATTCGTGAGTCCTGCCGCCCAGAGTTTATTGCAAATTTGTCCAATAATGCTTTGTAATTCTTGTTTTGTAATTCTGCTCATTGAAATACTCCTTGCTGTAAATCTTCAACAACTTGTTTTAGCCCGTCTTCACCAAACGTTTTAACTGCATACTGCAACCCGCCATATTGTGAGATAGGTGGTCTGTTGAAGTCTGAAATATCCGCTTTGCTTCCGGCGAGGAATTGGTTCTTGAGCATTCGCAATATCCGTACTTGTTCTGGTGCAAAATTTCGTTGGATAATCCATGCATCAAACGCGCGGCTGACCCGTTCCTCCTTGCTTGGGAATTTATGCAGCCCTAAAGCGGATTTAACGAACTCGACTAAATTGCCCGTTGGTTGATCATAGGCAAGGCGAAGATTGTTTTCGTTAAAGAAGTACTCCGGGTGGTTGAGAAGTTCACCTAATTCTTTCACCTCATCATCGGTGACATCCTTCTGTTGTTTGAGTTTTATAACAATATCGTTTACATCAGATAGCTTTTTGACTTCTTCCGCGAATCTGTCTTTATACTCTCGCGCATCTACCTTTTCTCCCTCGGGTCCAAACTCGATATATTTTCGTTCAACCCATTCATCCGGTGCCTGACCCAATGGAATAGTCACAAATTGTCGTACTATATGTTCTGGAATTTCTTCCTCAAGCGGCTCTTCTTTGAGAACTTCTTCCCTGGGTATTCTTGTTGCGGTCTTTTTCTGTTCAAACGGGTCGTACCCTTCATCATTGAAGTATTCAGCATTTCCGACAAAATCGTAAATGAGAAATTCTTTTTTATCAATTTCTGCACAAACACGGGATCCTCTTCCTCTCATTTGCTGATAAAAAATTGGTGACCGGGTCGGACGACACATGACAATATTTTCAACCGCTGGGTAATCAAAACCCGTATCAAGCATCGCTACAGATACGGCAATAACCGGCAACGGTTCTTTTTTAAAGCGTTTAATTGCTCGTAGCGGATCAAACGTATCCGTTGTGATTATTTCTGCATATTTGCCTTTGAATTCAGGGTATAGTTCATTGAAAAATCTAGTGAGCTGTGAAGCGTGCTTTTTGGTTATCGCAAACACGATGGTTTTCCGTGGATGATCTCCACCTCGTTTTTCTTCATTATCTTTAAACTCCTGAACAAACAATTTATTACGATCTTCAACAGATACGGTGCGTTCCAAGTCCTGCGGTTCGTAGTCTTCTCCTTGCCACTTGATACCTTCAAGGGAGATTTTCGAGCGAGCATGGTAAACCTTGTAGGGAGCAAGGTATCCATCATTAATGCCTTGCCGAATGCCGTAGATATACGTAGGCTCACCTTTTCTGGTTAACGGATTCCAACACCCAAAAAATTCGTAGGTGTTTCTATCAATGAGATTGCTGGGAGTTGCGGTTAACCCAATATGAATTGCATCAAAGTGAAGAATCAACGAGCGATAAATACTATAAATTGACCGATGACATTCATCAGTAATAACTAAATCAAAGTAGCCGCTGGTAAATGCATCTATTTGCGATTGAATAGTGGGAAGGGTGCCGATGACAATTTGTCCTTCCTTGCTTCGTTTTCCACCATACAAAACGATTGAGGGATATTCTGAAAGGTAATCATCAAACGTTTCTTTTGCTTGATTTGCTAACTCTATGCGATCTACTAGAAAAAGCACTCGTTCTACTAATCCGGCCTGAAAGAGTCGTTTGATCATCATGGCGGCAACTAGTGTTTTTCCCGTTCCGGTCGCCATCTCAACTAACAATCGCCGTTTATTTCCTTGAATTGCCGTATCTACAGCCTGCAAGACTTCTTTTTGGTATGGTCTAACTGTTATTTCGTTTCCCCGAAAAAAGAACTTGTCGGGTATAGGAATTGTTGAGAGTGGTTTTTGATACTTTCGAAGTGTTGAAATCCTTTCTAAATCGAAACGGGAAAAGAATGAGCCAACCAGTCTCGCGTCTGCCTGGTTGTAGTCCCAAAAGTATGTATCTGTGCCATTTGAAAGAAAAATAAATGGAGCTTGTAGTTCTTTAGCGTACGTTTCAGCTTGTTCTTTAGCGGAATAGGCATCTTTGGAAAATCGTTTCGTTTCAACGACAGCAAGCGGTCTACTGCGATTATCCAGAAGTAGATAATCCGCTCGTCCGTCCTTGATAGACTCTTCTGTGGTTACTTGATTTTTATCTTCAATATCCCAACCGGCTTCCCGCAGAAGTCTATCAACGATAATTCTCGCATCTGCCTCAGTAGAGGAGCTAGTTTGATCTGCCATAATTCTCCTAATTTTCTAAAATACCTATCAGCTTGATGGGACGTTCCATTCTCAAACTGGTCAGCATTTGTTAATTGAATTTATTATACACCCCACGTTGAGAAACGCGAACATATCGCGTAAAATACAAGCACATCTCGGCCGTCAAAACAGAGCCCTTTATTGGGAGCTTCAAGATATTGAGCGCAGTCTCATGTCAGTCTTGAAGCTTGACGGCCGAGAGCAGTGGGGCTGCGCTTTTTGTGTAGCCCAAAAGGGGTATGAATAATCGACCGCCAAATAGCAACGTATTATTGATTACTGTTGTTCAGTTGTTAGTTCTTTTCTTTGGTTTTTGTTTTCTCATAGTATCCCCAGCGCTTGCTGTTCTATATTTCGTTGCTGTTTTCTTTTATTGGAGAGCATGGAGGAAAGACAGAAAATTGAGATTGAAAGCATGGGAAGAAACTAGAAAACTAGCTTCTCGAGTATCTCTTCAAAAAGAAAGAGAACGGATTGCGAAGATGCCCGAATGGAAGCGAAAGGGATATTCTTCACCTACCAAGTATTTAGCTGATAAAGAACGGCTAACTCGAAGACGCGAACAAGACCATTTTCTTGCCAAGTCGTATAAACAAAGACAAAAAATTTCTGCTTTTAAAAAGAAACTCACGAGCATTGATAATCTGCTCAAACTCAGTCCAATCGATTTTGAACGATGGGTACGACATCATGTATTTGAAAAAGAAGGATGGGTTGTCACGGAGACAAGAACAACCGGCGATGGGGGAATTGATCTTGTTTTGAATAGAAAAGGAGAACGATCAATCGCCCAATGTAAACGGTTTAAACAAACTGTTGGAGAGCCACCTATGAGAGATTTCTATGGAACCATGATGAGTGATGGGGTCAGTAGAGGTTATTTCGTCACGACTGGTTTATTTTCTTTGCCAGCTTTAAAATTTGCAGAAAATAAACCGATAGAATTGATTGATAGACGGGTACTTGCTCAAAAATACCTGTAAAACATATTTTTACATACCCTTTTTCGCCTATTATTTATTGATAGAGTATCTAATGACATTATAGAGAAACATTGATATAGAGCCATGCGTGATTAGAACAGTCAAAAAGCAGTTCTGTTCACGACCAACTTCACACCTCGGTTTATGATCGACAAGTCGTTAGCCTCAAGAATTGTTGTTTTTTTTTACATATATAGCAGAGTTTACTAATCGCTAGTGAACTCCTCGTAAAGAGTGCAAGGAGAGAATGAAGACGACCGATCATAAAGCGAGGTATCAACGAAAAAACTGACTTTTATACTTTTTAACCAGGTAAAATATTTTCCTATCCAATTCTAAAATTGATAGCGCCCATAGTGGTTCAGATCAGAGTATATATAATAGATAGTCTGTTCGATGCCTAGGAAAAATAGTATACTTGCGGAAGAGAGGGAGTTTGAGAAATTTACAAATACAAAGAATTGAACTTGTGAGGATACCTATAAAAAAGCATTTCAAAAAATGCCACTATCCGAAAATTGCATAGTTTTTTAATAAAATGAACGAATCACTAGAATTATTAAGAGAAAACGGACAAACCGATTTGGTACAAGATATCGAATATAAAATCGACACAGCACGGGAGATGGGAAAATCGATGGGCCAGCACCTTCAGGAAATATTGAACAAGTTGGAGTTTGATCCCGGACTGATAGCTACAAACGGTGCTATTTCATTTGATATTTACTTTGGAAACGAAATAGAAGCTATAAACCGTTTTCACCCTAAAAAATTTATAGTCTCAGAAGACCCACAGCCAACCGAGTGGGAAAGAAGAGCGAATGGTGATATTGCCTCTTATAAAGATTTAGTGATTCAAACATTAGGAAAAGGAATAAATTTTGAATATGTCGACAAATCATTAAAGGGTGCTATCTCTACATTGGAAAATTCCGGTACACATGACTATGGTTTAGTTACATGGCTGAATATTTGGCCTGTAGGAGTTGATTCCGAAGTAATTACAGATTTCATTATCAAGACCTCAAAATTTCTTGCTTCTAACGGTTTAATTCTTATTTCTGATCAGGGAGATCCAAGTGGGAGAGTTAAGAAGATTTTTGCCGACTTATCGAATCGGGGTATCCAAGGGTATAAAATTGAAGGCTTCACTTCTCTGATGAATAACCGTGGAGGAGGAGCAGGGGAGCATTTTCTTGCAGTCAGAAAAACCTCGGCGGAATAGTAAAATGGCTTGCGGTACCATATATTGATAGCATTTAAAAAATGCCATTATCCGAAATTTAGGTAAAAAATAAAATTTGAGTGTTGGGGAAACACTGTTACACACGTTTGACCCTGTCCGTCTGAGATAGTATGCTTGAAATGCATCGTAATTTCATAACGAACATGCGAAAAATCAAAAAAATATGTACCGTATTTTTTTCTTCCCCCTTTTAATTTTTTTGGTGTTTTTGAACCCGGTTCGTGTTTCCGCAGCTGTCACCTGGACGGAAACATTTCCAACGGGGACAGCGGAAAATAGGAGATGGACATCGTCTGCCTTCAGTTCAGACGGGTCTTATATAATTGTAGCATCTAAAGGTACTGGTGGCCGTGTCTACATTTCATCCAATAGTGGTACCTCATGGACAGAAACATTTCCAACGGGAGTGGTAGAAGATAAAAATTGGACATCAGTTGCTTCCTCTTCCGACGGCTCTCATTTGATTGCGACAGTTGGTACCGGGGCTCTTGGCCGTGTCTATATTTCATCCAATGGTGGCACCTCATGGACAGAAACATTTCCAACGGGAGTAGCAGAAGATAAAAATTGGACATCAGTTGCTTCCTCTTCCGACGGCTCTCATTTGATTGTGTCGTCGATTGCCACGAATGGCCGTGTCTACATTTCATCCAATGGGGGCACCTCATGGACAGAAACAACACCAACAGGGGTGGGGGTAGATGGTTACTGGTATGGTGTTGATTCCGATTCTACTGGTACTTATTTGATTGCGACAGGCACTACCCGTCTCTACATCTCATCCAACGGTGGCACCTCATGGACGGAAACAATGCCGGGGGTAGATAGGAACTGGATGGGAATTAATTCATCTTCCGACGGCTCCCATTTGATTGCGCCAATTTATTGGGGCCGTGCCTACGTTTCATCCAACGGTGGCACCTCATGGACAGAAACATTTCCGACAGGGGTGGCGCAAGATAAAAGTTGGAGATGGGTTGACTCTGATTCCACCGGTAATCAGTTGATTTTAGCAACTGATGATGCCCGTGTCTATATCTCAGCCAATGGTGGTACCTCATGGACAGAAACATTCCCAACAGGGGTGGTGGAAAATCAGTATTGGGCATCAGTTGCTTCCGATTCCACCGGTGCTCATCTACTTGCAGCGAACGATTATGGTAGTGGTCGTGTCTATCTTGGAGTAGATTCAACCCTAATTCCAACTCCCACTCCAACCCTAATTCCAACCCCCACCCCAACCTCAACTTCAACTGACACCGGCAGTTCTCCTAACAGTGGGGAGGAAATCTATCAGATTTTCGAGTCCAGTAACGGAAATGTTTCGGGAGAAGTTCTTTCTCCGGTGAAAGACTCTCAAACGGGAAATCAGAAGATCACGGCAATTATTGAACCACAGACATTTTCTTTTAATGCGTTTCTTTTCTCTCAAGAAAAAGCTTCTGCCGATGTTTTTTCATCATCAACAACACAATCGTTTTCAAATGCCATCCTCGCCGGTGGATCTGTTCTGGGGATTACGACTGCCCAAGGGGGTATAGCATGGCAGATTGGTGGTATTCAAAATATCTGGTACAAAGCCTACGCACCACGGGGGTCAGATAAATCACCAGCGCTCATTATCCCCTCTCTTCAAAATAAACCATCCATTGTGAGTCTTTCCTACATGGATACGGATCTTATTCCTCCGGGAGACCGGGATCATCCATTTAAACCTTCTTCGTTGAGTCTTGCGTATTCAGAAAACGGAGTCACCTGGATAATTCTTCCCACCAGCGCTGTGGATCCCGTCAACAAAACTGTTTCTGCAATTCATAAGATCGGAGGATATTACATGATCGTTGCAGGAACTATTATTCCAAAAGCACAATTTTCTGTCCGGGGAGTATTTACAACACAAGCAGAACCGACACCTGCTATACAACCAACATCAACACCAACTTTACTCAACCACATACCAACATCGCCTCATCTCATTAAGAAACACTGTTTCCTTTGGTGGTGTTGGTGAAAAATGTCATTATTCGAATACCCCGTAAGAAATGGCGTATTGAAGTTTATGACGTACCATATAGAATAGACAGATATGAAAAGTGAAACAAAACTATTTTTGGGTATTATTCTCGGCACGGTTGCTATCGTTATCGCAGGCATACTGATTTTGAGCCGGCCTGCCACGCCCGTAAAAGTTGATGCGTCGCTTCTTATCCGTGAAAACAGCCACAAGACGGCATCAGGCTCTGCAAGCATTACTCTAGTTGAGTTTTCCGATTTCCAGTGCCCTGCCTGTGTTACCTACCATCCGATTGTTAAAGAGATAGCCCAAAA
>MFKE01000016.1:124130-124266 GCA_001779455.1 Candidatus Gottesmanbacteria bacterium RIFOXYB1_FULL_47_11
ATACTTGTTTATCGGAATTTCCCATTAACCAATCTGCATAAAAACGCCTATCTTGCTGCGCAAGCGGCGGAAGCGGCAGGGAAACAGCAAAAGTACTGGGAGATGAACAATATGTTATTTGAAAAACAAGCGGAGT
>MFKE01000016.1:124422-125800 GCA_001779455.1 Candidatus Gottesmanbacteria bacterium RIFOXYB1_FULL_47_11
ATTTTTCGTAAACGGACAGAAAATTGAAAACCCGCCAAGCGCGGCAGATTTTGAGGCAGTCATCCAGGATGCAATTTCGGTCAAAAAATGACCCCTTGTGTTTCGTATACTTCGTTGGGTACAATGGCACAATCGGAGGAAAACATATGAAAAAAATCGGACTTTCATCAGGTATTGGTCAGACATTGCTTGTCATTGCGCTCATTGTTGCGGCATATTTTATCGGTAACTTAACTGCTAAAGTGCAGTATCTGCAAAAAGGAGCCGGTGCGTCGGCTGAAGGAACAACGGCACAACAGCCCGCCGCGCCTACAGTGTCGCTTGACACGATCAAAGGACTGTTTGATAAAAATATTATTAAATTCGGGGATCCCAAAAAGTCTAAACTCTTTTTGGTGGAAGTAGCCGATCCCAGTTGCCCGTTCTGTCATATTGCAGCCGGGAAAAATCCGGAACTTAATAATCAATCTCCGCAATTTAAATTAGTCGCGGACGGCGGCACGTATGTCGCGCCCATAGTGGAATTCAAAAAACTCCTGGATCAGGGGAAGGCTGCGTATGCTTATATTTATACACCCGGACATAATAACGGAGAGATGGCGATGAAAGCACTGTACTGTGCTCAGGAAAAAGGGAAATTTTGGGAAGCGCATGATCTTTTAATGAGCGCCAAAGGGTATGAAATTCAAAACGGTACGGATGCATCCGGTAATCCCACAACCGGCGCAATCGTAAAAAACGACAAAACCAAATCCGGGGACATGGCAAATTTTCTGGCATCTGCAGTCGATTCCGCATTTATGAAATCGTGTTTGGAATCGGATAAATACGATAAGAGACTTGTTGAGGACTCACAGATTGCCGCCAGCATCGGAGTATCGGGAACTCCCGGATTTTTCGTGAACACAACAAATTTTGCCGGAGCATATAGCTTCACGGATATGAAATCGGCAGTGGACGCGGCACTTAAGTAATCTGTAGTTTCCCGAGGTGTTTAAATGCGTGGCTGGTAGCTACTCTGCCGCGTGGTGAACGTTTAATAAATCCTATCTGAAGTAAATATGGTTCTAACACTTCCTCAACCGTCCCGATGTCTTCAGATAGTGCGGCTGCAATCGTTTCTATGCCGACCGGCCCGCCGCTGAAAGAATCGATAATCACGGAAAGCAGTCTCCGGTCAGATGAATCCAGACCCATTTCGTCAATCTCAAGCATGGAGAGAGACCGCTTGAGAATATCAGCAGTGATATTGCCGTTGCCTTCAACCTGTGCTACATCCCGGACGCGCTTGAGGAGACGCAGCGCTATCCGGGGAGTCCCCCGGCTTCTGCGGGCAAGCTGGGTGCGCGCGGTATCATCTATCCGGATTTTAAGTTTT
>MFKE01000017.1:0-7098 GCA_001779455.1 Candidatus Gottesmanbacteria bacterium RIFOXYB1_FULL_47_11
AATATAACTATGGCTTTACGCTGATTGAGATTATGGTCAGCGTCATCATCATTTTTTCCCTTACGGGCATGCTTGTTGCAGGGTACACACGGTTTAGCAGTTCTCAGGCGGTGACTCAGGCGGCTTCAACACTCAAAACCAACCTCCGTGCGGTGCGTACCGCCGCAGCAAGCGGTGTGAAACCGGCAGGGTGCGATACTACTCTTGTGGGATACATCGTAAAATTTGTAGACTCAAGCCCCGCAACATACACAGCACAAGCAGTATGCGTCGGGGGCGAGAGCGATGAGATGACCACGTATACTCTACCAACCGGCATCAGTATCTCCATTGCTCCTGCGGGATCCATTACATTTTATGCGCTCAATCAGGGAGCGGCAGAGGAAAAAATACTGACGCTTACGGGCAGCAGTACGGATAAAACCGTGCAGATTAAGGTGTCTGCATCCGGAAGTGTCGAAGATGTAGTTTCTACGCCAACTCCGTGATGCAGGTGAAGTATGAAGAATGACGTACGTGGTCAGATGCTTATCGAGATGATCGTTGTCATCGGTGTTGTTGTGATTCTCACAACGGGTATTATTGCCGGCACATCAATGTCACTCTCCCGGACCCAGGGGAATCAAATCCGCAGCAGCGCGCTTCAATATGCGCAGGAGGGTATAGAACTTACGCGTCAAAAACGCGACGCAGGCTGGACCGCGTTTGTCAATGATCAGGGCACAACAGAATCAACACTCGGTATATATACCCGGAGCATTAGTCTTACGTTGGAAAATACAGGTTTGGCAGACGAACGTATGCTCGTAGATGTGGTAGTCTCCTGGGGAGATGCAACCCAAACTGAAAACAATGTAGAACTTAAAACGACATTGACTCAATGGAAATAACTAACTATATGACACGTTTGCAAAATTCGCGCGGGTTTACACTTATGGAAATTCTGATTTCTGTGGGGATTCTGGCAACTGTGGGAATTTTAATCGTACAGGTCATGTTTACCACCACAAACGTCAACACAAAGTCTGTTCTTCTTGCGGATATTAAGCAAAACGGTGAGTTTGCTATGGACGTCATGAGTCGTCAGATCCGCGGCGCGGCAACCATAGAGACTACCTGTGGTATAGAAGACACGACCACGTCATCCGTAACTATTCGTACGCTCGAAAACGCCACGACCACATTTTTGTGTCATTCAGACGGTATTGCCGCGCGGATTGCATCCATGGATGCCCAGGCAAATATTTCGTATGTAACAGGCAACTCAGTGACACTGAGCGCTTCTGGGTTGGCCACATGTGATGACAGCACGCTCAGTTTCAGCTGTTTGTTCGCAATAGGGATTACACAACCGGTTACTATCCAGTTTACCCTGCGGCAACCAGGAACGGGCACTGGTATCTATGATGTGTCGCAGCGTTCGTTTACCAATACCGTCAATGTACGAAATTAAGATCCTTCCTTGCGTTATCTTCCGATCGTTATTACAATAATTATATGCAAAGAGGTCAGACAGCACTTATCGCGCTTTTGGTTCTTACGATCGCGACAACCGTCGGGTTATCCCTTGTTGCCAGAAGTACGACGGATATTTCCATGACCCGCACCCTTGAGGAATCCGCCCGTGCATTTTCTGCGGCAGAAGCGGGGGTAGAAGTTGCCCTAAAAACAGGGGCAGCTATAACGACCGCATCGGATTCTGAGTTGGGTACGACCTATACGGCGATGGTCTCTGCTATTCGGGGAACCGAAACATCCCCACTCGTATTTCCCAGTAAAACACCCGCCGGAGACACTACAACGGTTTGGCTTGCGGACCATGATGCAAATGACGCGATAGACGATGCATTTCCTCCGAAGTATCCCAGTCTGTCATCGGTTTCCGTTTGCTGGAGTAAGGAGTCAGACTTGGAAATTCCTGCAATTGTCGTAACCATCCTTTACAAAGAAAGTACGGATGTAAGCGGCAATCCCTACAGGGTAGCCAAAGCGGCATACGATCCGGACGGCGCACGCGCAAATAATTTTTCTGATCCCGGTGCGTTTTCCGGAGGATGCGGGGATGGTAAAACAACGTATAGACAGGAAATTACGTTCGCTTCGTTTACCCCCGCGATTGATCCGGCCGCGGATGTTCTTATCGCCCTACGGATTCGTCCGGTGTATTATCCTGCACAATTGGCTGTTCAGCCGGTGGGGCAACAACTCCCCGTTCAATGGAACCAGATTACGTCTGTCGGGCAAACGGCAAGCGGGGTCAACAGGAAAATTGTGGTAAATCAGGCATATAAGTCGCCGTCAAGCGTATTTGATGCGGCAATATACAGTCAGCAGGATTTCTCTCATTTGAATTAAGGAGTATGATAGGAGTATAGATACTGCCCATATGAATTATTCACTCGGATTGGACATAGGATCACATTCCATTAAGCTTATTGAGCTTGCGCGCGAGGGTAAGCAGTTGGCGCTTGCTGCCGCAGGAAGTGTTGCCACGCCGTCGGGAGCGCTCATGTCTGCGGGGGGGGCAGAGATCACCTCTGTTGCCGAATCCATCAAACGCCTCCTAAAAGAAACCGGTGCTAAATCGAAAAATATCCATATAGCGTTACCGGAGGCAAAAGTATTTACGCGGGTTTTGGAAATGCCCGCCTTATCCGATCGGGAATTATCCTCGGCAATTCAATGGGAGGCAGAACAGTATATCCCTCTGCCGCTTGATCAGGTTAATCTGGATTATGAAGTCCTTCGCAGCAGCAAAGACACGGGGACAAACAAAATGGAAATTTTGCTGGTGGCTGCCCCCAAGGCGCTGCTGGAGAAATATTTGACCATTCTTGAGCTTGCCGAGCTTACTCCGCTTGCTGCAGAAACAGAGGTTCTTGCCTCAACCCGCGCCCTGGTGCGTTCTCTTCCCAATGTCAAAACAGTCCTTATGGTGTCTATGGGGGCCCAAACCACCGATATCGCCATTTTACGAAGCGGCATCCTCTCGTTTACCCGATCGCTTTCGGCTGGCGGGGACGCCCTGACACGTGCCCTCGGCGTTGGCCTGGATTTTAACAGCACGCAAGCGGAAGAGTACAAAAAAACATACGGACTGGAGCAGAATAAACTCGAAGGAAAAATCGTGACAGCCGTCAAACCCGTGATGGATACGATAACCGCAGAGATCAAACGGGCATTCGCCTTTTATCAGGAAAAATATAAAGACGAGCATGTACAGGCGGTGGTGCTTTCGGGAGGGACGTCACGACTTCCCGGGATGGTTACCTATCTGGCCCAGTCACTTGGCGTGGAAGTCCAGTTGGCAAATCCCTGGGTCGGTATCACCCGGGCGCCGCGCTTTAACGTTCTCACAACCGAAGGCCCGAATTTTTGTGTCGCCGTAGGACTGGCTCTGCGCACAGAATAAACTTCTTATGCGAACCATTAACCTAATTAAGCCCACGACAAGCGGCCTGCAGGTATCAGGAGAGATGGTGGGTGTTATACGGAAGATCACGTACGGAAGCCTCATTGCGCTTATTGTTTCGGGTCTTGTCGTCGGCGCGGTATTTCTGTTAGTTCAGTCTGTTGAGCGTCAGCGTGTTGAAGAAAAGAAAGTGCTCGTTGACGAGCTGACCCGAAATACGACCAAAGAGGGTTTATTGCTTTCCGTTGCAGAGCGCTCGACGGTGATTGGAAAAATACTCAAAGGTGAGCGCGACATCCGTCCGCTGTTTGGCCAATTTTTAAGCGTCATCCCCCTTGAGTTTTTGAAATCCCTGTCGGTTGATGAAGGAAACAACGTCGTTATTTCAGCGACCGTGCCGACAATCCCGCAATTGGTTACCGTCGTCGATGCCTTAGAGAAGCATGCGACTCAGGCTCAAGCGATCAACCCGCAGCTTTTATCACTTTCTCTGAGCAAAGACGGCGGGTTTGTTATAAGCTTTTCGTTTACCGCGAAGCTTTAATACTATGCAGGTCAAGAAATTTTTTCAGACATATAAACTATTTATTATTACAGGGGTAAGCGTCCTCATATCCGCAAGCGGTTTTATCTTCGGTGTTATCCCTCTTGCGCGTAATGTCATTGCTATGCAGCAAACACTGCGTCAGCTATCCGGTGATATTGCGGCGCTCCGGCAAAAAACATCAGTATTAGCAACCCTGGATGAAGTGGCCCTGCGGGATAACCTGTTAACCCTCGCTTCAGCCGTGCCCCCGGATCAGTCCCCGGAGACAATTCTTTCGACTATCGACGGGGTGTCTCAGGAAACCGGCGTCCTTCTGAAGGATTT
Organism: Candidatus Gottesmanbacteria bacterium RIFOXYB1_FULL_47_11; assembly: GCA_001779455.1. Taxonomy (GTDB): domain Bacteria; phylum Patescibacteriota; class Microgenomatia; order UBA10105; family UBA927; genus XYB1-FULL-47-11. The sequence continues at coordinate 4,284 of MFKE01000017.1, forward strand.
TCAAATACTCAATGTCGGGTCCCTTTCGACAGAATCAGCCAAAAAACGGACAAAGTATGAAGCAGATCTCGGCAGCAGCGTGCTGGATGTCATGGTCACGGTGGACGGTTCGTATCAGCAAGTGCTTGAGTTTTTAGCCTCCGCAGGCTCAGTGCGGAGACTGTTTCATATTGTTTCCTTTAATCTTTCCAGTTCCGTAACAGGGATTGCGGCAAGAATTACCCTGCGGGCATTTTACTTCCCGTATCCCTCCAAAGTCGGCTCCGTGTTGCAACCTATCCCTGCCTTGAGCAGTGAACAGGAAAAGACCATCGCCCAGGTAACCAATATGCGTTTAATATCTGCGGCAATCGTTGCCCAAGAGGGCGGTGTTGCTCCGACGGGAGGAAAGTCGGATCCGTTTCAACGATAACAGAGACTACGCTCGTAAATCCGGCCGCAATTGTCTGGTTTTCTCCTGCGCTTTCTGTTTGTGCCATCCCTCTATCGCTTTGTGGTTTCCTGAGAGCAGTATATCGGGGACACGGACGCCATGATACTCACGTGGCTCTGTATATTGCGGATATTCAAGGGTCGGCATGGTAAATGATTCGCCGATTGTAGCAGCGGGCTTTGTCAGTACTCCGGGGAGAAGTCTCACCACGCTGTCAACCACGGTCATCGCAGGAATTTCTCCGCCGGTAAGAATGTAGTCACCGACAGAAATTTCTTCATCAACAAGACTGCGGATGCGCTCGTCAACTCCTTCGTAGTGCCCGCAGATAAGGATAAGGTGGTCCAGAGTACTGAAGTCGCGGGCTTTCGACTGTTTATACGGTGTCCCTCCTGCATCAAGAAGAACGGAATGGCCCTTAGTGAGGCTTTTGAGTGCACGGTCGACAACATCCACCCGTAAAATCATCCCTACTCCCCCGCCATACGGTTTCCCGTCGACGGTTTTATATGAATCTGATGCAAAGTCGCGGATGTTGACAAGCCGGATCGTTACCTTGTTTTGGTCAAGAGCGCGTTTGATAATGGAATGGGCAAATGGGCCGGCAAACATGTCGGGGAAGAGCGTGAGGATTGAAATTTTCATTCTGCGATCGCAACGTCGACGTATACTCCCTGCTTGGCCGCCATGAGCTTAACCAGGTCGCGGACGGCACGGATGATGCGCCCGCTTTTGCCGATAATTTTACCGAGGTCTTCGGTGTTGGCATGGATAGTGAAGATTGTACGGTCTTCGGCTGTTTCCTCCGACACCTGGATATCCTCCGGATGATCGACAATTTGTGTGAGGATAAAAGTGAGCGTGTCCTTCATACGGTTATTTCAGAAGTTTTTCTACGGCCGGGGTAAGCTGTGCGCCTTTTCCCCTCCAGTATTCTATACGGTCTTTTTTCAGGCTGATTTGCGCAGGCTTCACGAGGGGGTTATAGAACCCAAGCGTTTCTATTGCTTTGCCGTCGCGCCTTTTCCCCTCTTCGATGGCCACGACACGGTAACTTTTCCGGTTGGTAGTGCCTGTTTGTGTGAGTCGTATCTTAAGCATAGAGCATTGTATGAGCGTATGATATCAGATTTTCCCCATCTTCTCAAGCGCCTGGAGAGCGGCCTGTTGCTCTGCTTCCTGCTTGGATTTCCCCTGACCAGCCCCCAGCACGGTCGCGTTGGATCTTGCTTCTACCCAAAACGTACGCGCATGATCCGGTCCTTCACTTTTCACAACGACGTAGGTAGGACTTAGCCGGGAGCTTTGCTGGATAAGTTCCTGCAGAAGGCTTTTATAATCCACGTATGCTTTATTTTCCACGATGTCTTTTGTCCGTGAGAAAAGATGTTTGGTGAGGTACTCTCGGCAGACTTCTATACCCTGATCCAAATACAGAGCGCCCAGGAGTGCCTCAAATACATCTGCAAGGAGCGATTGGTTGGTGCGCCCGCCGCTTGCTTCTTCGCCGTGGCTCAAAAACAGCAGGTCGCCCAAATGAAGCGACTGTGCTATCGTGGACAAACTGGTTGTTTTGACCAGACTCGAACGGATGTTGGTGAGCATGCCTTCCGGGGAATCCGGATATGTTTGGTACAGATATTCCGAGGTGAGGAACGAGAGAATCGCATCTCCCAAAAATTCCAACCGTTCGTTACTGGTCCGAATGTCTTTTGCTTCGTTAAGATATGAACGGTGGACGAACGCCTGTTTGAGAAGTTCCTGGCTCCGGAAGGTTACTCCGATGGTCGTCTGAAGTTCCTCAAAGGTCATATGCTTTTTAAAATTGTGCCCAATACGCCGTTTACAAATTTTGAACTCGCATCATTCCCGTATTCTTTGGCCAGTTCTATTGCCTCATCGATGATTACCTTCGGCGGCTCTTTTTTTTCAACGGTCAGTTCATAGATTGCCAGACGGAGTATTGCCAAATCGATTTTTGCAATTTTATCAACCGGCCATTCCGGGGCGGCGGCATGAATGCGTGCATCAATATCCGTCAGATGCGCCATAATGGGTGTAATGTTGTCATCTGACTGCCGGGAATTAAAACTCCATGAAAACAGCGAGTCCATGAGAACGCGCCTGTGCTGATGTCGTGGATCTTGGGAGGTTTTCATGAATACGGGTCACCTTATTTCTTTGTCTTCACTGTCTTTTGCTTCACCACTTCACGCCCGCCGTAATACCCGCACGTGCGGCATGCACGGTGCGCAATACGCGGTTTTCCGCAATGGGCGCATGTCATGAGCTTGGGTAACACCAAATGAATGGCCGCGGTCCGTTTGCCGCCGCGTCTCGTACTGTGTCGTCTTTTTGGTAATGGAGTCATACGTTCGGTCA
>MFKE01000017.1:7424-36806 GCA_001779455.1 Candidatus Gottesmanbacteria bacterium RIFOXYB1_FULL_47_11
CTACGCGGCCTCTGAGCTGATGCAGCTGCCCCAGGCCAAACCGGTCCGCTCCCTCGATGATCATGATTGTAGCGTCGGGGATATCAATGCCGACTTCAACCACGGGGGTCGCGACCAATATCATTGTTTTTTTATTCCGGAACGCCTCAAGGCTCCGGGTTTTTTCAGCGGATTTCATTTTTCCGTGCAGCAGCCCGACGGCAACTCCTGGAAATACCTGTTGGATTTTTTTAAATTCTTCTTTTACGGCCTTCACTTCGGTGAGCGTTTCCGATTCTTCGATGAGCGGACAGATGATAAAAATTTGGCCGGGTTGTTTTTTTATCCACGCATACGCAGCCGTACGTTTCTCGGGCGGTACCACCCAGGTTTTGATGATCTGCCGGCCTTTTGGCATCTGGGTGAGCACCGAAATGTCGATATTGCCCAGGATCGTTTTGGCGATGGTCCGCGGAATGGGGGTTGCCGTCATGGTAAGAAAATGCGGAGTTATTGCTTTACTGCCGATGAGCTCTGAGCGTTGCATCACTCCAAACCTATGCTGTTCGTCGACAACGACGAGCCCGATATTTTTGTGACGAGTGTTGAGCAGTGCGTGTGTGCCGACAAGGATGTCACCGTCGGTTTTTGTATTTCCGGTAATCAGTCCCACCCGGATACCGAGGGGTGAAAGAAGGTGTGAAATTGTTTGGAAATGCTGTTCGGCTAAAATTTGTGTCGGCGCCATGAGGATGGACCCGCGTCCGCTTTTGTACGCGGCATACATTGCCGTTGCCGCAACGACCGTTTTTCCGGATCCTACATCGCCGACAAGCAACCTGTTCATCGGTATAGGCTTTTGTACATCTTCAAGAATTTCCGCGATGGCGCGATTCTGATCGGGGGTCAGTTCAAAGGGAATATTCGGAATATTGACGGGTTTAATTTTTTTCGCTTTCTGCGACCTCTGCCACACTTGTTTTTGCGTATACGCGCGCAGTTGGAGAACGAATACTTCATCAAATGCTATGCGGTGTCTCCCCTCTTCGATTTGGTCGTTGTCTTGCGGAAAATGCACTGCGCGGAGGGCATGCTGCAGCGATACCAAATGGTTCGTTTTGATTATTTTTTCCGGAAGAAAATCAACCAGAAGGATGTTTTCGAGAATATGTGCAACTCTTGCCCGGAGCCATTTGCTGGAAACACCCGCAGTTTCCGCATAGATAGGGACAAGGCGTCCGGTATGCAGGGAAGAGCCTTGTTCATACGCGGGGTTGGACATGACGAGTTTATTTCCGAACCAGTCGATTTTGCCGGATAAATGTACGATTGTGCCGGGCTTCAGAATTTTCAACAGGTATGTTTGATTAAACCAAATAACCGAAAGAGTGCCGGACTCGTCCGTCACTTTTGCTTCCTGAATTTTTTTGCCGGTTTTGGTAAAAAAGTTTTTAATGCTCTGAATCGACGCATTGATGGTCACCGTTTCGCCTGGTCTTACCCGTCCAATCGGCGATACAAGTGAAAAATCGTCGTAGCGGAAGGGCACATGGTAGAGAAGATCCTGAACGGTAAATATTTCCAGGTTTGTGAGGCGATCAGCCATCACCGGCCCGATATGCGGAACGTACCGCACCGGAGTATCAAGCGTAAGTTCCATGAGACTCATTATACCTTACTGGAGCGAAAGAAGAGGCAAAAATGAGCTTGCGATAAGAGCAATCGAAGCAAAAATAACTATAATTTTCCAAAGCTTTTCGTGTTTTCGGAAAAAATTCATACGACTTGTATTTTCATAAACCTTTTCTTCCCGACTTTGATTATATCACTATTGGTAAGTGAGATACTCATGTCCTTGCACGGATTACCATTAATTGTAACTGCATGTTGCTCAATAAGTCTCCGTGCTTCGGATTTGCTGTCCACTAGATTTGTGTCAATTAAGAGATCCACAAGATTCCATTTGGATTTTTCCGTTTTAAATACAGGAATATCCGCGTGAGTGAGTTCCCCTTTTTGGAACCGGTCACCGAAATCTTTTTGTGCAGCATCAGCGGCCTCTTTGTTGTTAAGCCATGCGGTCAACTGATGTGCAAGAAGCAGCTTAAAGGTCATCGGGTTCGCGCCGGCTTTCATTTGATTTGTCATGTCATCAATCTCTTTGAGCGGGATGTCGGTTAATAGTGAAAAGCACGGGATGATCGCATCGTCTCCCAGGGACATGATTTTGGCAAAAAACTCATTCGGCGGATCCGTGATGCCGATGACATTTCCCTCGGTTTTACCGATTTTTGTCCCTTTGCTGTCTGTTAAAAGAGGTACGGTCATCACGAATTTCTCGCGATTCTGGAATGACTTAACTAGTTGCCGACCCATGAGCATATTAAACATTTGGTCGCTGCCACCCAACTCCAGATCAACATTCATGGCCACGGAATCGTATCCTTGCAAAAGCGGGTAGAAAAATTCGCGAAGAGATAAGAGTTCTCCGGCTTTGACCCGTTCCCGGTAGAGGTCCCGCTCAGCCATCTGCTGAAATGTGACCCGCCCGGCAATATCCAGAATGTCAACGAGTGTAAGTTTATTGAGCCAGTCGCTGTTGTAGAGAATTTCTGCAGGGTTATCTCCCGTAAACCGGACAATTTTTTTTGCCTGCAACACATAATCCCGCGCATTGTTCTTAAGTTCTTTGAGAGTGAGAAATTTTTCCCGTGCGCGGGTTTTTCCGGATGGATCTCCCGCCTGACCCGTCCCGTCTCCGATGAGGAATATGACGTGATGCCCCAGGTCCTGCCACTGCCGTAGTTTCCGAAGTCCAACGGCATGCCCGATATGAAATTGTACGCCTGTAGGGTCAAATCCCTGGTAGAGCCGAAGTTTTTTGCCGCTGCGCAGCACCTTCTCCAGTGCCTCCCGGCTCGGGTAAATGTGATCCACTCCTCTGGTTAATAATTCATCTATTGCATCCATATATATATTTTATCACACATTTCTTGTCATTTCGCGAACGGTTGCATGCGCAAGAATATCCATTGTGTCGTGGATAGTAATTTCCTGGATATTAGGAAATAGTATTTGTAAATCCGTACATGCTAACAAAATATGATGAATATTTTTATCAAGAAATGATGTAGCGATTAACGCCAGCTCTTTTTTAGTATTTTCTACATTTTTTTGATTGAGAATATTATGAATTGCGCAGTTGATAGATTGTTGTTCCTTATCGGAAGGAAGAATGGTCTTGATACCAACACTTTGTAATTTTTGTGCGTGCAGTCGCTGTTTTCGGGACATATTTGTTCCGATAAGACCAATAGATTCAACATTTTTTGTTTTCAGTGATGCGGCCATCTCATCAAGAATACTGAGTACTGGAACAGAAACTGTGTTCCGTATTTCATCAATAAATACATGAAGCGTATTGCAGGGCATGACAAGAAAATCGGAGCCTGCCTTTTCCAATATTCGAGCTGCCGAAATAAGGAATGGAAGAAATTTATCGATTTTCTCCCCTTTTAATATTAGATCGTCCTCGATTTGGATTGGAATAGGTGTATTCCACATAAGGATCGGCGGTCGTGAGAGTTGTTTTTGCGCAGCGCAAAGCTCAACTAGTTTAAGTTGAAACGTTGCCGTTGTTTCTGGCCCAAATCCGCCAATAATTCCTACTGTCTTCATATGCAAGCATCGATACATTGTTGTACAAGCTCTAATCGTTCAGTTCTTTCTTTTATTCCTACTATTCTTTTTATCAAACTATCAAATTCCCCGAACCGTGATGTCATATCTCTTGATAGGTTTCTTTTTTGAAACTCGTCAAGAATATTCATGGGTATTCCAAGATGGAAGCCTTCCTCTCCGGTGTATGGTGGGAGCGGAAGATGCTGTGGACTCGTATTTATATTTTTCATCGATCTTTTAGGCAGTAATGAAGGATCAAGTCTTGTTGCCAAACTTATCCATTCTGGTATTCTCAAGAAAGACATTCGATCGAGTTTCCCGGTTAGTTTAGCTTGTTCGTCGAACCATTTTTCATCGCGAATGGCGCTTCCATCTTTGGGTTTTCGTTTTGACTGCCATCCGATTTTTACTCCGCATCCTAAACGTTCATGAGCGTGGAGAATATCTGCCGTTTCCATTTCTGTGTACGAATGGTTGCCGGTAGGCCAGCTTGGATCGGATGCCTTCAGGGTTGTTATTCGGGGAGATCCGAGTAATGTAAATAGCCGTTCACATGTACGCAGAGCGGAATCGGCAGCATAGGCGATTTCTTCACCACTTTTAGGATCGAGCCGTTCATTGAGCCCGTGTTGGTCCGCAATAAGAACAAAAATTTGCGAGTTGAGGTTTTTATCGTGAAAATTTTGTTGGAGATCGCGCGCAAGACATGCCATGGGTATAATACCAAAACCAAGCCCCGGGGAGATTTTGCGTTGGGTCACAAGACCGATACCCAAGAAAATATTTGTTCCTTTTGGATGTTCTGCAATATCCTTCTCCACGACTATATTTGCCTGCCGTCTGCAGGTTTCCTCTATGAGGAGTCGGATGTCATCTCGTCGCTTAAATTCTGGTTCTTGGTTGAACCAAGGACCCGTCATCATTTCATTTAATCCCATATTATTATCCTTCTGAAAAATCTTGTAATTTTTCCTGTCGATTTTTTTCATCAATACGAACTGATCTAGGAGGTTTGATACAATCTTTCCATTGAAAATTTCTCCCTCCTTGAAAAAAAGAATCAATTGTTGGCTTCATTAATAATCTCCTTAGCCGGTTGTTATTGATGACTATTTTTTCTATTCTTTCGATACATTTCATATGTTTCCTTTGTTTTCTTTCTTTGGTGCTGAGACCAGGATTCGAACCTGGGTAGCCCGTCAGGGCGACAGATTTACAGTCTGCCGCGATTGCCGCTCCGCCATCTCAGCAATATTCCGTGTGTGCTAGGGGGAGGACTCGAACCTCTCCCGCGGGGCGGTATTTGCCGACCGGCGGTTCCATCAATACCCCAGCATTTTCCCACAAAAAACCTCGCCTCTGGCCCCGAATGTGATCAGGGACAAGGGCGAGGTTAAAAAACCACGCGGTACCACCTTGTTTCGCTAAAGCACAAAAAAACCGACAGAGGTCGGTTGTACCTTAGCCTCGTGCGAACTTTGCATATGGCAACATTCGCTTTCGCTGTTACGGGCGTACCCGGGTCATGCTCCGGAGTGTATTTCGTCCCGATTATTTCACATCGGGATTACTTGGGTCTCCTTCAACGCACTTCTATTCAATTGTTGATATTATACCACAATTTGCCTGTTTTTGCAACTACGGGTACAATAGACCCATGCCCTTTTATGATATGTTCCGGGAGAGATTGGTGCGCCGCCGGTTGCGGATGACCCGGTCGGATCTCAAATTTACTACAACGTTTGCGATCGTTTCCTTTTTTGTTATTTTCGGAGCAGTACTCTTCGTGGCGATTTTATTTGCCTGGTATGCAAAGGATCTTCCTCGGCCGGACAAGGTCGTCCGTCAGACGGGACTTTCTACGGTTATTCTGGACCGGAGCGGCGAGAGCCTGTATGACATTTACGAGGATGCCAACCGGATCCCCGTGTCATTTGTCACCATTCCTCAGTACTGTAAAGATGCCACGATTGCCGTTGAAGATAAGGAATTTTATAAACACCCCGGGCTTTCAACCAGCGGTATTGTACGCGCGCTTTTCAGCACAATCATTTTCCGTGATCTGCAGGGCGGGTCGACTCTTACCCAGCAACTTGTTAAAAACGTGCTCCTGACAAATGAACGCACGCTCCCACGCAAAATTAAGGAAGCGATCCTTTCGATTCAGATTGAGCGCAAATATACGAAAGACCAGATCTTGCAGATGTATCTCAATGAGGCCCCGTACGGGGGAACTGCGGTAGGGATAGAAAGCGCCTCAGAATTATATTTCGGCAAGTCGGTGAAGGATGCAGGGCTTGTGGAGTGTGCAATTCTTGCCGGTCTCCCGCAGTCGCCGAGTAGTTTTTCGCCGTTTATCGGTGTGCCCAAAGCGTATGTAGCGCGTACGCAGCATGTGCTTGCCCGTATGCGTGAGGACGGATATATCAATGCATTTGAGGAATCGGCAGCCCGCAAGATGCTGGACACCGTTGAATTTGCCAGTGACTCGGAGGGTTTGCGCGCTCCCCATTTTGTTGCATACATCAAAGAACAGCTGATTAAAAAATTCGGTGCGGATACGGTGGAAGGCGGCGGACTGCGCGTTACAACGACATTAGATTGGAAACTGCAGCAGAAAGCGCAGACCATCGTAAAAGAAGAAGTCGATAAAGCAAAAAAGCTTAAGGTTTCAAACGGCGCAGCGGTTGCGGTTGACCCGAAGACCGGTGAAATACTTATGATGGTCGGGTCCAAAGATTATACGGCAACCGATACCGGCGGCTTTAAATTTAATGTTGCATCTCAGGGACTGCGTCAACCGGGGAGCTCCATTAAACCCATTACGTATGCAACCGCTCTGAAAAAAGGATACACTGCAAGCACGCTTCTGATGGATGTGGACACCAAGTACCCCTCAGGGGATCCAAAGAAACCTGAGTATAACCCCAAAAATTACGACGGGAAATTCCGCGGACCCATGCTTCTTCGGTATGCTCTGGGCAATTCCATCAACACGATTGCGGTAAAAGTCAGCGCGTTGGTCGGCGTCCGGGACGCATTGGAAACCGCGTATGAAATGGGGATTGTATCGCTTGAACCCACGAATGATAATCTGAAGCGGCTCGGTCTTTCCATGACTCTGGGAGGGGGCGAAGTGACACTTTTGGATATTACCGGCGCATACGGCGTGCTGGCAGCAGGCGGGATGCGCTCAGAACCTGCCTCCATCCTCAAAGTAGAGGATTCCAAGGGAAAAGTACTGTATCAGTACAATCCGCCCGCACCGCGGCGTGTGCTGCCTGAGGGAGTCGCGTATATGATTTCCGATATCCTCTCTGACAATGATGCCCGAAAAATTGAGTTCGGAGAAAATTCGTATATGAAAGTTGCCGGATACACGGTCGCGGCCAAAACCGGTACGACGGACGACAAGCGTGACAACTGGACGGTCGGGTATACGCCGTCGGTTGCCGTCGGCACGTGGGTCGGAAACAATGACAATTCCCCGATGAGCCCGACGCTTGCCTCCGGTATGACCGGAGCCGCACCGATCTGGAACCGGATCATGCGGGAAGCACTGAAGGGCAAAAGCAATGAGCCATTTACCCGTCCGGAAAATATTGTTGAAGTGGAGATAGATGCATACGGCGGTGGTCTTCCGGTGTCCGGTCAGCCGACACGGAAAGAGAAGTTTATCCGCGGTACTGAACCCACCGGCCCGGCGCCTATTTATCAAAACATAAAAGTTAGCAAAAAGGATAACAATAAGCTTGCCAATGCGGTAGAAATCGCAACCGGCCAATACGATGTGAAACAATTTATCGTGTTTAGCGAGCAGGATCCGGTTTCTTCCGACGGGAAAAACCGCTGGCAGGAGGCAATCAATGCATGGGTGAGCGCCAATCTAACTGACGCCAAGTACCGAGCGCCGACGGAGACGTATTCAGGGAGTGATCAGCAAATCGGTATTCATGTGACCAGTCCGTCGGATAGTCAGCAGGTGAACAGTAACGATCTGAATATTCAGTTTTCGATTGCCACGGTAAATGATTTGGACCGGGTAGAAGTGTCCATCGGGTCCTTCAGCAAGACCTACCATGATAAAAATGTCAACGAAACCGTCCATCTGGAGAACGGGTCCTATACATTACACATAGAAGCCGTGGATAACAAAGGAAATCATGCGGGCAATGATCTGCACATCGGCATCAACACTCCGTACGCTTCTCCTACCCCGACCCCTACTCCCTAAATAACCGGTGAAATACCGAATTTTTCCGCAGCATATTCGAGGAATTTCTGGTGCACGGGCGCTACATCCAAATTGGTTAGCGTTCGTGCGGTGTCCAGATATGTTACGCGGAATGTCCGTTTATTCTCGTACCCGTCAAGAAGGGTTACCGACTGGATAAGTTTGTGTATTTTTGATAACACGTCGATAAAGGGACCGACACGGAAATCCGGAGGGACGACAAATGAAAAGTCTTCAATTACCGGTGGGTATTTGGGAATAGGAATATATTTTTTGACCGGGTTTGCCCGGCGGACCATTTCTTCAATGTGGACAGTCAGTATTGTTACCGGCTCAGTGATTTCCATTTTTGCAAGAATTTCCGCATCCGCTTCGCTCACCGACCCGTACACGCCTTCTTCAAACGGAAGTCCGAACAGTGCAGCAATCGCTTCGGCCAACCCTTTGGCTTCCCGGAGCCTGTTCCCCGTCCATGCGACCATAAGAACGGGAGTTTCTTTCGGAAGGTCGTGTTGGCGGTATCCATACGTCATGCCCAATTCAAAGAGTTGTAATGAATGCTCATGCTTGAGATTTTCTTTGATTGCCGCAAGTATGCCCGGCAGAAGAGTCGGCCGCATATAGACCCATTCATCGGACAACGGATTTGCGATTTTATACGCCTTGTGTTTATTCAGTCCGAACATATCCATAAGTTTTTCCGGAATCATGGAGTATGTATAGAGCTCAGTATATCCCCAGTCGCGGAGTCTCGTTTTTATTTCCTGTTCGTATGACAGCTCCACGTCCGGCAAAACAACCGGCGGTTCTGATGCGGGAAGATGTGCCGCAATGTTATGATAACCAAACATACGTGCCGCTTCCTCAATAATGTCGACGTCCAGCGTTACGTCCTTGCGGAAACTCGGCACGGTAACGGTAACGGAGGATGCATCGATTTTTGTACGGAAACCCAGGGGGGTAAGTATTTTTTCAATATTCTTTATATCTTCGCCTATATACGCCGTTACCTTTTTTTTGGAAACGGAAACCGTGTATGGTTTATACGGCGACGGGTATATGTCGTATACTTTGCTTGCTAGTCGCGCGCCGGTCATTTCTTCCATAAGCGTGATTCCCCGGACAAGAGTCGGGAGGACAAGTTCGCTATCGAGTCCCTTCTCAAAGAGTCCGGCCGCGTCCGTGCGGTGAGCCAGTGCCATAGAGGTTTTCCGGATGTTTTCCGGATTGTATGTTTGTGTAAAAAGTACGACACTGGTTGTCGAGTTTTTGATACTCGAATTATATCCGCCCATAATGCCGCAAAGATCGATAAGTCTTTCGTTACCGTCTTCTATCACAATGTCTCCCCCCGGTAACACGTGCGTTTTTCCGTCGAGCGTCACGATTTTTTCTCCTTTGCGGCTTGTACGGAGGATCATTTTTCCGCCGCCGATTTCGTTATAATCGAATGCATGCGTGGGCTGCCCGTACGAGCGCATAAGATAATTGGTTATATCAACAACATTATTAACCGGCCGGATCCCCGTCGCTTCTAATAGTTTTATTAGCCGGGTGGGAGATGGACCAACGTGGACGCCGGATAATACTATCGACGCCCAGCGTGGATTTAATTTCGGATCCGTTTTAATAAATAACTTTTTTTCGACTTTCAACTTTCGACTTTCAACTTTCGACTTTATGTCATAGGGATCGTTTAGAAATGTTGCGGCAATACCGAATCGCGGAAGTATCGCAGCCGCTTCCCGGGCAATGCCGGCAACGGACATCGCGTCCGGGCGGTTGCTGGTAATTTCGATGTCATACAGTATTTCCCCGTTTTTCTTGTAGATGCGCTCAACCGACGGACCGCAAAGTGACAGATATTCCTTTAGCTGCTGCGGCGTCGCCTTTGTTTTCAAAAATTCCTGGAGCCATGAATCAGGTATCAAGATATTCATATGCCTAAAATTGTCTCAAAAATCTCACATCATTACTGTACAGGAGTCTGATATCATCAAGATGCGTTCCGGCCTTCATCATAAAGCAGCGTTCTACTCCCCAGCCGAAGGCAAAGCCGTTGTATTTTGTCGTGTCGATTCCGCCGTTTGTGAGTACGGCCGGATGTACCATACCGGCGCCCCCAAGCTCAAGCCACCCCTGCTTACAGAGTTTGCAACCCGCGCCATTGCACACGCCGCAGGAAATATCCACTTCAAAAGATGGTTCGGTAAACTGAAAGTGGAACGGGCGGATGCGCGCTTTCCGCTCCGGCCCAAAAAATTGCTTGACGAAATAATCAAGGACCCCTTTCAGATGTCCTATCGATACATTGCGGTCGATATATAACCCTTCAAACTGGTGAAACATCGGCGTGTGCGATACATCAATTTGCCGGCGGTAGCACTTGGCAATATTTATCATACGGATGGGCAACTTTTTCTTCTCCATCTCTCTCACCTGCCCGTTTGATGTATGGGGCGTTAATACCATTTTTCTTGTTGCTTGTTTTTTGTCTCTTGTTTCTAGAAAAAACGTCTCCCATTCATCGCGGGCAGGATGATTTGCCGGCATGTTAAGCGCACCAAATGCGTACCAATCCCAATCCACTTCCGGGTGGCGGACGCGGATAAATGATATCCGCTCAAAAATCCGCGTAATCTCTTCGATTGCCTGCGTGACAATATGGAGATGTCCTTCGGGTGGCCGGATTCCCGGCATCGTTGGGTCAAAAGAAGACCGGAGATCGTTGATCTTAGAAGCGCCCTTTTTATTAATAGCGTCAATGATGGATTTTTTCACGTCATTGACGACCGTCCCCACCTGTGCGCGGTCAGCATCCGGCACCAGGCGGATTTGCCGGGTAAGTTTAGACAAACTGCTTTTGGCGCCCAAGAGTTCGATGCGAAGGACATCCGCTGCCTTGTTGCTGTCGGCAATTACGGCGAGCGCGTCTTCCTGGCACTCTATAAGCATGCCGATGAAATTCGGGGTTGGTATCGGTTCCTGATTTGGTGTATCAGTTCTGTCGGTCATAATGATATATTCATTGTAATACTTTTTGGTTAAATAAAAACCCCCTTGCGGGGGTCAGACGGTCAATCTCCCAATTCGTAGTTAATTGACTGTTTTGACCTTGTCAACGATTGCGTCAAAAACTTCGGGGTCTTCCACTAAGAGATTTGCCAGGGTTTTGCGGTCAAGCTCGATGTTTGCAGCCTTCATTTTACTGATAAATGCGTTGTATGGAAGCCCCTGCTGTTTAACGGCTTCGTTTATACGGGTAATCCATAGCTGCCGGAAATCGCGTTTGCGGTTTTTCCGTCCCGAATGTGCATATTCACCGGCGTGGAGGTATGCCTGTGTTGCCACACGGATAAGCCTCCGCTTGGTCATGCGATACCCTTTGTTGGAAACAAATATTTTTTTGTGCTTATTTTTTGCTTGTACGCCCCGTTTGACTCTCATATGTTATGTTTGTAAAAACCGTTTAATCATGACTGCATATTTCGTGTTTTCCACGACCTGCGGCGCATCCTGTCGGCGCTGCCGGGATTTATTTTTGCGGCTTCTCAGATGCCGCGCTCCCTGCACCCGGTGAATAAGTTTCCCGGTACCCGTCATCTTAAATCGTTTACGGACTATTTTTTTAGTCTTTATTTTCGGCATATTAAACCTCTTTCTTTTTATCCGGTACAATCATCGCATTGAGCAATTTTCCCTCAAGCCTTGGTTCCCGGACCACTTTCACAGGTCCCAGTCCCGAGATAAACCGCTTCATCACATCAAAACCAAATTGTTTTCTCGTAATTTCCCGTCCTCGGAACGCAAGAGAAAGCTTTACCTGATTGCCGTCTTTGATAAATTCGATTGCTTTCTTGAGTCTTGTGTCAAAATCGTGCTGGCCGATAAAAGGCCTTAGCCTGATTTCTTTCACGCTCACGTTCTTTTGATTCTTTTTCGATTCCTGCTCTTTTTTCGCTTCCTGATATTTAAATTTTTTAAAGTCAATAAGTTTGGCAACCGGCGGCTTTGCCGTAGCCGCTATTTCTACTATGTCACTGTTGAGCTCTTTGGCCTTTTGGAGCGCCTCCAGTTTGGACACAATACCGATCTGTTTGCCTTCTTCATCCAACAGCCGCAACGTCGGGCTTGTGATTTGATAATTCAGGCGGTAATGTTTAAAGTAAGTGCTCAAGTTGATCGTGCAGCAAAGACAAAAAATTCTCAAGGCTCATCGTCTTGAGATCTTCACCTTTGCGAGTCCGGACGGCAATCACGCCACCACTCATTTCCTTATCGCCTATTATACCCATAAAAGGCACCTTTTGCAACGTCGCGTTTCTGATTTTGGCGCCCATGGGTTCACTTTTGTCATCGACCTCGACGCGGATGCCGTGCTCTTTGAGATATCCGGCGGCTTTTTGTGCAGTTTCCGAGTGCCGCTCGGCAATCGGGATCACCACAAGTTGCACGGGCGCCAGCCATACGGGAAATGCCCCCGCATATTTTTCGATCAGAAAAGCCATCGTCCGTTCAAACGCCCCGATGCTCGAACGGTGAATGACAACGGGTTCCTTCAGGGTGCCGTCGGGGGCGACATATTTCAGCTCAAAGCGCTTCGGCATGACAAAATCATACTGTACGGTAAACGCCGTTTCCTCATGGCCTGCCACGTTTTTGACCTGTACGTCGATTTTTGGTCCGTAAAACGCAGCTTCGTTGGGCGCTTCATAAAACGGCGCTTCCGCTTCTTTCAATACCTGCCGCAGCACATCTTCGGCATGATCCCATGACGCGTCGTCTTTATAATACTTTTTTGTTTCTTTCCGGTCGCCAAGTGACAGACGGTAGCGGTAATCGGCGCCTTTTACCATGCCGAACCGATTGTTCACAAAATCTATAAGATCCAGGACTGCCTTGATTTCATCCTTTGCCTTTTCCGGCTGTGTGATGATGTGGGCATCAGCCAGCGTAAACATTCGGACGCGCATCAAGCCGGAGAGTTCTCCGCTTTTTTCATAACGGAATTGTGAGGCTAACTCCGCAAATCGGATCGGAAGCTCGCGCCAGCTTCTCGGTTGAGATTTGTACAACATGAAATGGTGCGGGCATGTCATCGGTCGCAAAATAAGCTCATCCTCATCTACTTTCATCGGCGGATACATTGTTTCTTTGTAGTACGGATAATGTCCGCTCGCTCGGTAGAGATCAACTTTTGCCAGCGGTGGCGTCATGACATGTAAATATCCGCGTTTGAGTTCTTCATCCACAATGAAGCGCTCTAGAATTCTGCGGATTGTTGTGCCTTTTGGGGTCAGCATCGGGAGGCCGGCGCCGATGAGATCCGAAAACGCAAAAAGTCCTAATTCCCTGCCGATTTTCCGGTGATCCCGGTTTTTTGCTTCCTCCCGGCGCGCCAGGTACTCATCCAGTTCTTTTTGTGACGGGAAACATGTGCCGTATATGCGTGTGAGCATTTTATTTTTTTCGTCCCCGTGCCAGTATGCGCCTGCAACAGATAATAGTTTGAATGCTTTAATACGGCCTGTTGATGCAACGTGTGGCCCGCTGCAAAGATCCGTATCGACGTTCCCCATGGAGAAAACAGAAACTTTTTCTCCCCGTTTTTCGATATCATTAACCCACTCTAGCTTATACGGATTATGCTTAAATAGTTCCCGTGCCTCTTTGGGTGAAATAACCTTCTGTACCATGGGGTAATTTGCGTCAATAAGCCGTTGCATTTCATTCCCGATTTTTGGAAAATTTTCTTCAGAGATCTTACCATCAAGATCAAAATCGAAATAGAATCCCTCATCTGTTGCCGGGCCCATGGCTTTTTTTAGTGACGGGTACAGATTCTGCATTGCAGTGTGCAACACGTGCTCTGCTGTGTGCCTCATGGCCCACAGTTCACGTTCTTCTTTTGAGCGCTTTTTTAATTGTTCATCCAGTATTTGTGACATAGTACCTCCTTATTGTACACAACTTTGTTTTTATTTAACAGACTTCGCCTCTGCCTCAAGCTCTGCCCGGTCAAACACGATTTCATGTCTCCCCAGTGCTAAGGGAAGAATATTGTCGACCGCTTGTACCACGATTTTATTAGGCATGTTCGGATCCTGAACCACACGAAAATGCTGCGGTTCAAGGTCGAATATATTGCAAATTGCCTGTTCATAGTTTTTCATACAACTCACCTCCTTCCTATACAATGAAAAACCCCGTGTTGGCGGGGTCGTCTCGTGGAGAAAGAAGGTTTCTTTACACCACCACACTACCCCCCAACAGGAGTTGGGTCGTAGTAGTGGTCGTGCTGTACATGTTGTTTTTCATAAAAAAACCGTTCACTCATGCGCTCCGTCAGCTTACGGAAGTTTCCAGCGCATAATAAACGGTACTTAATTTTCTTCATTACGCCGAAGACCGCGCTTCTCTCTGAGGTTGGTGAGATCTCATAATAACGAGAAGTATATATACTTTACAAACTAATACGATAGTTGTCAATAACAGTTTTTACTTATTCAAACGTACTTTTACACTTTGCTACCATCAAATTATATAAGTTAAGTGCGACCGCACCCCCTTCCCCTTGCATAGTTTTCATACCGTTAAACGCATTATTTTTTGTAAACGCTTCATCACAGGTTTTGATTTTGCTACGTACTTTATTGCAGGCGATAACACAGTCTGGCTGGTAAGATTTGAGTTGTGATATTCCAGTCACCTTGCATATTTCTCCGTCTGGCGTGCAGGGGTTTTTAATTCGATTGCATCTCACTTCACAGGTTCCTGCGTGTGTGTCGAAAATTCCACAAAATTGCGGACATTTCATCGTCCCATTTTTCAGTTTGGTACAGTTGACTGAACACGCCCCTTTTAAATGGCTGACCGCTGCTGGTAAATCATTACAAATTGTTTGGCATTCTTGAAGGACACTATACGACGCCTTGCTCTGTGTTTGCTGGGTTTTTTGTGCCTGGGTCAGGATTACTCCAAAAACCACTCCGACAACAGCAATTGCTAAAAGAAACGGAAATAAGTACGATTTTGTGTGCTTCGTCATTGACATATAATTGCCTCCTATATTAGTTATAGATACCCTTTGAGGTGTTGTCAATCGGCAGGTTTCCGTTGTCCTCTGGGCTTGGGAATAAATGGTGTAATAAGGGCGATATCCGTAGGTTTGTTTTTAAAGGTAAACAGTATTTTATCGATATAATTTGCCAGATCGTCGAAATAGTAAACATTTTTCACGCAGACGTCTTCTCCCTCGGCAAGTATAGGTTCTACATCTATTGTGCCGATATTCATTAGGCGGAAGAAGAAATTCGGGGCATATGCCTTGGCTTTGAGTGCCTCGTTCCAAAACAGGGCGCGTTTGGTGACAAAGAAAGGCGAAACGACATCAAAGCGGATAATACGGCGGTCTGTGATATATGTTTTTTCCTTGTTAAATACCTGTACGTTCCACCATGTGCCGATGATAAGAAGGATAAGTCCAAGAAGAACTCCGATCGTATGGAGAAAATCCGATGCTGCAGGAACAATCGAACCGATACCCCACAGGATAATGATAAAAAAGACGGAAAGGAATACGATTCTTGCAATTGCGAGCTGTTTGGCAATGGGATGGGGAGTCACCGTATACAGTACGCGCTCTCCGTCCTGCTGTCCGTCAAACGTCATACCCCGATTGTAGTACTAAACGCGGAAGACGTAAACATGGTTTATAGTATCCTGTCTGAGAATTTTCCATTTCGGAAAAATAAAACTATTGGAGACGATGATTGTGCCTTTTCGGCATTCCTGTTTAATTTTTTCTGCAAGTCGATCCATTTTCCACGGAAGAAGATAGATAAATAGTATGTCCGCACTGCGAATGTCAGCCTTCCAGAAATTTTTCCAGTGGGTATTTGTACCCCGTAGTTTTGATAACAGAACAAGCAAAGGATTGATTTCAAACCCCGTTGCCCGGGCGCCTTGTTTGGTGGCCAACAAAAGCAGTTTGCCGTTGCCGGATCCCAGGTCATAGATGATATCACCCTCGTGAATTTGGGCAAGCCGGATCATGGACCGGGCAGTAGCATCGTTACTTGGGACGAATGGTGCTCCGGTAACAAAAGCGATACACATGTAGGAAAAAAATAGTAAAAATCCTATTTGCAGGATAAGAAATATAAGAGATATAACCGTCATGTATATATAAGCCTTCCTTCTATTTGACTGGTAAGATTTTGGTTATTCTTGAGATATTCCTCCAGTACGTCGCGGGCTGATGTCGTGACGACTTTATGATTGCCGCCGGCAACGAGATCTTCGCTTGTGATACCCAGATAGCTAGCCGCGTTATTAAAATGAAATCCCTGCATACAGATGGAAAATATGTCGTCGTCCGAAATCTTTTTTTTGTGTATTTCCAATGATGTAAGCGTTTTCTTTCTATCGCTATAGACTGCCTTGACTGATGCATTTACCTGATAACATTCCCCTTCCCCGGTCCGGTTTTCGACTCTCATAATATGGGAGAATATTTTTTTAAGCTGCGCGCCCGACACATCGAAACGGTGAAGACTATCGTCATACGGAAAACATGCCAAAAAATCCTTACGGGTCACCGCAGGTCCGAGTTCCTTCACCCGTATGGATCCGCTTCCGACGAGCATGATATCGCTTTGACTATTTTTGGCGAATATATCGGCGATGAGATTTCCCAAAGTTGTTTCCACTTCCCGTTTCGGGTGGGTCATCTTTATCGCACATTTAGAAATAATCACGGAATATTTTCTGTCCACGTCTTGTTTGAAATGCTCAATGTATGTGGCCAGTTCCTTGTCCGGCGCTGCGATTGCGTTGTCGATAGGGACAAGGCGCCAGGTATAATCGACAATTGAGTTGGTGTCATCATCGACCGTGATATCAAATCTGCCGATTTGGTCGGATCCGACGCCTGCCTGAGCAATAAGAATGCTATTTACCTTTTCCGGTTTTTCCAACACCGTATGCGAATGTCCGCCGATGATCATGTCAACCCCCCATTCAGGCTTGAGTAGTTTTGCAAGCGCAATATCAGACTCAAACCCGATATGGGTAAGAAGTATTGTGAGGTCGATATCGTCATTTTTATAGGCGTTGCATATTTTCCCCACTTCGCGGCTTGCTTCTTCAAGAGATACAAAACTACCCACCAGGGGGTCCTGCTTGAGGGCATCCATAATTTTTTCCGTAATAATGCCGGTGAAGAGAATATCAAACCCGGCTTTTTTGATGATGTAATACGGATTCATGAGCCGTTTGTTGTATTTTTTGATATAGAGATTGGCATTCACGATCGGGAAATTTGCCATTTTTTCCAGGAATAGGAGGTGCGGCAGTCCGTAATCAAATTCATGGTTCCCCAGGGCAACGACGTCCGGCGATAGGTAATTCATAATCTCCATTGTGGAGATGCCTTTATATTCTGCATCGATGAGAGACCCTTGCACCATATCGCCGGAGATGACATATAAAACGTTTTCCTCTTCAGACCGCACTTTATTGATATAGCCGGAGAGAAGAGCCAATCCACCGATAAGTTTACCTTTGGCGCCACCAACCTCCGCCAAAAAATCTCCGTGCATGTCGTTGGAGTGAAGGATGGTAAATTTTTTCGTTTTCATAATCAATCGACGCACACCACGCTAGCCCATCCGCGATAGACGTAGCCGCGGCATCCGTAGATTTTAATAACGGGAGAACACACCCCCCGTGTCTTAAACATTTTTCCGCGCATCCCCTGCGACAGTTGGTCTGAGGTTAAATCTGCAAGGCATACACCCTCGCAAACATTGCTGGATTCACATAGTTTCCCTGCGTCTTTGGTAGGCAAATTGCATTCTTCGGCGGGACGCGGGCCGGGTTTTTCCCATAAACCACCGGCTGCCAAACACGCTTCTTCGGTTTTGGGTACTGTAAATTTAAGTGTCGTCACATCATCCCGAATCTGCGCTTCCCGTTCCGGTTGGTATGGGTGAAAAAAAGTCCGATCGATACGCCACGCAATAATAAGAAGGATAAAAAGAGAGAGGAGAATAATGCCAATACGTTTCGCCATGTCTTACGGACCGGTTGCAATACCGGAAATTTTCCAAAGATCTCCGACTTTGACGAGCATGATCCAACGGATGTTCGTTCCGTTATCCCATCCGTAATATGGAATAGGGGCGGATGCAGCTTCCGGTTTCATTGTGGCGTCGAGCGTTACTTTATATTCATGCTGCGTATCCGTCCATGTATCCTGAAGCGCAGGCTCAACACTCATAACTTTGAGCGTTGAAAACGCATTGAATTGTACCGCCCACGCCTGCTTATCGGCATCACTCGCGATTTGGTCAGGCGCCAACATTGATACGGCATCAGACGGTCGGTGTTCACCGATCACTCCGAAAAATGAATTGATGATATCTGTTTCCTGAGGCTTTGACACTTCTGTCGTCGCTTTTTGCGTCGGAGTCGGGGTAGAAGCGACCGAGCGAGTACCTCCTTGCATTTTACCCGCTACGTTTTGTGCGAAGCGGATAATTTCTTCTTCTGATAACGCTTTAGTGGAGGTGCGGTCAACAGCTAAAAATTGATTCGGATTAATGACGAGATACACACCGTTAATACGTCCGTCGGGTTGAACAGCGATAAAGTGGTCCATGGCGATCGCATTGTTTGTTGTGATAGTCCGCCCGAGAGCAGCTTGTCCTTTTTTTTGGTCTTCAACGCTCAAATTGTTCAGACGAAGTGTGATGAAATTATTTTCATCGACGTAATATTGACAGACGTGGGTTGGACCGCTGTTCATAGCTTCTGTTTTGATAATGGTTTTACCCGTGGTCTGCTCTACCCACTCTTTGGGAAAATCGCTGCAGACGTTAGTGCTCACACTGATTTGAGAAGAACCGTTTGACCTCTGTCGGTGTGTAAGAACATATCCCGTGACACCAGCAATGACGACGACGCCGACAATCACGGCAATGAGTGTATTTTTGTTCATATATCCTCCGAATATAGCTAGTATATTACTTTTTCAACTGCGCAAATACAAGCAAGCGCTGAAGGTTGGTACCAGGGGGCCAGCAGGTCATCAGCGTCAGGGTTTGGGTGTTTCTTCCGTTCTCCAGATATGAAACGTCTTTTGCCCGGACAAGTTTTTTGTCCGTCACGACGTACGTGTATCGCGTGTTTTTGTAATACATGATGATTTCATCACCCGGAATAAGTTTTGGTAACAAATAGAAAACTGAGTTGTAGCGGACCGCTTCGTAAAAGTTTTCCGATGAATGGGCAAACAGAAATATGTTTCCCGTGGCGCCGGGTACGCTCGTGCCGCGCGCGTGTGCTACACCGCGGGTGAGGGCGCGCTGGTATGCCCGTGCGTCATACGGGTCTACATTTGCGATGATGCGGGCATTGGCGCCGAGCTTGGGAATGATGATACCGAAATCCCGGTCAACCGGTTTTATAGCCCGCTCTGTCTCCATTGTTGTTTTCGGAAAAAATAATTGTCGCAGATTATACGTAATTTCCTGATAGATAATCGGCCCGAAGGTGAGGGCGAGGATGACCAGACCGGCTGCAATAAGCGCCACTCCCGCACGCATAAGAATCGTTGAGAGGGCGGCTTGCTTTAGTCTTGCTTTTTTCGGAGAAGCCATACAACAAGTAGTATACCAGCAATTCCTAAGACTCCCCATCCGAGGTTTTTACCTGTGAATAGGTTTGGTGTGGGAGGAGTGTAATCTTCACTTGGTGTCGGCGAGCTGCTCGCTTCTTCTCCCAGGATGGCTCCTGAAGGCCCTGTAGGGGCGCCTGCGGTCTCAACACCTAATATGTTGCCTCCGGTGCCTGCCGGGATTGCTCCTGCCCCTGCCGAGCCTGTTGTTGTGGTCGTCGTCGTGGTGGTTCCTCCAACCGTTACCGTCACCGAATCACCTACCAGACCGGATCCGTTTCCAATACTGTCAAACGCCCGGACGGCAAAGTAGAATTCCTGATTGCAATTGGGAGGAGTGGTCGTACTGGATCCGTCGGTATTGGACCCGATGGTAATGGTATCGACCCGCGATCCGGGATCAGCACTAAAGGACGTTTCACCGGATCGATAGACTTCCACTTTCACCGTTTTGCCTCCGTCGTCGGCAGTACGGAAGTTTATTTTGTAGTCACAGATATTGACACGTGATTTGCTATAGTTTGTCGGTGTATCAGGTCCGCCGCTTGTTTTTCTTTCTACGCTCACCGTGTCGCTCGTAACCGTTTCACCGGTGTTTTCGGCAGTGACATAATATTGGTATGTGCCTTCGCTTGAAAATGACGAGCCGTCCGCCACACAATTGGCAGAATTTCCGCCGGTAGTGATTGCCATATCGCTTCCGAACTGACTGAATCCGCCGTCGCCAGGTCCTTTTTTCCAGCAGCGCGCGGTAATGGCGCCGTTTGCCGCATAATCAAGGACGACAAAGTTTACGTTCAGGCTCGTGAGATTTGTCGGACTCTTTGGCTGTTCAATTTTTATCGTCATTGACCCGGCATACACGTTGCCGGCAAAAAGTGACAGCGCGATAAAAGCAAGAAATGTATGTATCAGTTTACGCATATTTCCTCCGTATCAGCCATCCGAGGGCAGAAACACTCACGCCCGTTGTAATGAGAGTTATCGCAATATAGAGCCAGAACGTATTGGCACCCGTTGCCGGCAGTTCGGTAGATGCACCAAGCACGTCACCCGTTACCTCATGCTTTACATTTATCCCTTCGCTGTTTTGCGTGTCACGGAGGATAGTTACCTGGGTCCCGACATAATTATCCGCAACGAATCCGGGATCGGTTGCGTTTGACAGGACGGAAAGACTATCTCCGAGCGCGCAGGCAGTACCGGTTTTACATCCGGCTGCCCAGGCGAGATCATGATACGTTCCGGGTTGCTGGTCCGCGCTAATATCTGCGACATAAGTGAGTGTGACTTTTTCGTCGACCGCTATTGTTCCAAGCTTCCAGGTACCCGGCGATGCATACGTCGGCTCGGTTGTGGTCCCGTTTGCCTTAAGATCCGTTCCGTTTGAATTGTTGCTTGTCCAGGAACCGCTTCGATATGTAAATCCGGTAGGCAAAAGATCCGTGAGTGTCACGTTATATGCCGCGCTTTGCGTTGCGGCAACCGTTAGGGTGAATAGTACGTTATCTCCTGCTTGTATCGATGCCCCGCCAGTGTTGTTTTCTTTGGTAATCGTCAGGATAGGTTCGAGCGGCTGGTTGCCGACTTCGCAGATGACATTTTCTCCGGGGTCGACGGTTACTGTGTGCGTTGTTCCGTTTACTGCGGCTACGGCATATACTTGACCGAAGCCAAATCTCTCGGTAAAAATTTCACGGCTTTCGTTATTACAGGTAATTGCCGTTTGTTTATAGCCGGACTTTTCATTCTCACTCAATCCATATGTTCCGGGGAGAAGATCGATAAACTCTGTGTACCCATTGGCATTTGTATTTTGCGATTGAGTTGTCGGGCCGTTGTCGAGATTCATCGTCCAGCCTTCAAGATACTGTTCTTCTCCGTTTTTGACTCCGTCACCATTTTTGTCATTGTATTTGTATACGCGTACATCGCCCAGCTCGATGTTGCCGAAGTGTTTTTCTCCGATGGATTCATCTCCTGATTGGTCAATGATAAATCTGCGGCAACGCGGCGCTTCATCCGTTCGGCCCGAGAGGTTGGCGTATCCCTCGCTCGAAGACGGATCAGTTTGCGCCCAGCCCTCTTTCAAAACCTCACACATGTAGTATGTGCCGAACGGAAGATCCTCAAACCGGTATTGACCATCTTCGAGTGATCCAGCGCCCGTGATCACTTCCCGGTTAAATGACCAGTCTCCGTTATAGAGTCTGATTGTCCAATCATTCAGCCAGTTCTCACTATCCTGGTGTTCACTGTCGTTGTTTACATCGCTATATTTTCTGCTTTGGATAACACCCAGCTTAAGGTTGCCGAAGCGCTCCCCGGTCACATCTTGGCCGGCGCCTACAACGACAGTACGGCAATATGTTCCATCACTTCTCGTTACTCCGGAAGTTGGTTCTGTCTGCGTCCAACCAACCTGCAAATCTTCACAGACATAATAGGTTCCGGGAACAAGATTCGAGAATTTATATTGTCCGTCTTCAAGCGGCCCGTTTCCGGTGACGACAGATGCTATGGGAGCACCGTCTACATTTATGCTGTCATATAAGTCGATCGTCCAACCGTCGAGGAGCGGCTCGCCGTCAACCCGACTGCCGTTACCATTAAGATCATTATATTTTCTTCCGGCAATAGATCCGCGCTTTGTATTCCTAAATGTACAGGTAACCGTTTCTCCGGACTGCAGACTGATTGAAGAAATATTACTTCTGTCGGAACAAACGGTATTGCTCAAATCCCATCCACTCGGTACGTTTTCGGCAACAGAATACGTTCCCGGCATTAGGTATCCGGAGTCATCCTGCTCCCCGTCTTTTAGATCAGCGTCGTTGTCTCCGTAACTTAAATCAAAATCAAAGACGTCTTGGCTACCGTCAGGTAAGGTCTGTTTTTCAAGAATAATGCGTCCCATTTGAGTGTTAACAAATACATAATACCAAGGAGCGTCTCCGCTCTGGGGAGTAAAGTCATATGACAAGGGCGTAAGATTTTGCCATCCTGGTTTTAGAATTTCTTGTGCGGTATAGTTACCGGGACCCAGATTAGTGAATCTGACACAACCTGTGCCCGCCTCTGTCACGCCGGTGTCATCAACTAGTTGACCATTCTTATACAGATCTATTTCCCATCCCCCTAAGGGTAGTCTGTCCCGGTTTGTTGACAGATCGCCGTCAGCGTCAGAGTCTTTACAGAAGAAGCGGTCGACATTTTGGAAGTTGACAAAGTCTCTGTCAATGACATTTTGTCCCGGCCCAACCGTTACATTGTGGAAAAGGCTTGTGAGTGCGGTCCACCCGGTTTGTACTATTTCTTTTACCTGGTAGTAGCCGGGAAGTAAGTTGGTGAAAGTGTAATTTCCGTCTGTGTCGGTGTGGATTGAAGTAGCTAGTACGCAGCCGGTAAAGTCTGCAGCACAGTCTTTGTACAGTTCAATAACCCAGTCGAAGATTCCCGACTGATCAGTAATTGTACCCGTAGTACCGTCGGTGTCATTAAGTTTTGTTCCGGAAATTGAACCCAATTGCACATTGCCAAATCGAACGTCACCGGTAGTTTGTCCTGCTGTAACGATTACATTCTGACAGTTTGAACTGGCAGGGATTGTTCTTTGCCAGCCGGTTTGTTCAACTTCGCAAACAGAGTATGTTCCGGGGACAAGATTTTCAAAAATATATTCGCCGGGATTAAGGTTTATATCCTGCGTAACCGTTGAAATTTCGCCCGGATCAAGTATTCCATCGTCATTTGCATCAATAAAGATTGTCCAGCCATTTAACATTGGCTCTTGTTCTAATATGTTGCCATCGGCATCTAAGTCATGTGTTTTTGATCCGGCTATCGCACCGCGTTTTGTATTGGTAAACGTACATGTGACCGTTTCACCAGAATCAACATCAAGACTCGCAGGAGTTTCATCTTTGTCACAAACACCGCCATCTGAATCCCAGCCTGCTACAGCTCTTTCGGAAACAGAGTAGGTTCCTGGAAGAACATAAAAAGCTTTTCCCGAAGGTATCGTTGCGTTGGTGTCATTGTCTAATTGAAAAACAGCGGGGTGAGTACCGCCAAAATTATTATCGAAAGTAAAGTCCTGAGAGTCATCCGGAATAGCATCTTTGGAAATGATAATCTTTCCCCTTTTCGTGTTGGTTATTTCGCAATATTTCGTCTCACCGGCTGCCACGAGCACATCCTGACACGTGTCTCCGGTTTTACTCCACCAATCTGCTGATGCCTCCTCCGTAACTGTATACGTTCCCGGGGTCACCTCGTAATCCTTATCTGTTGAATCAGTTATCGTCATATATCCGCTCGCAATTGTTCCCCCTGTTGAGGAAGTTGCACTAATAGAAAATGTCGCGGGATCACCTGCAGGAATAGTCGTTTTTTGTACAATAAGATGGCTTCTTTTAATATTATTAAAGGTACACGTAATTGTTTGTCCCGCTGTCGGGGTAAAGCTTGCCGGAGTTCCGCTCGTGCAGGAAGAGCTTGTTAATTTCCATTCACTGGGAACAGTTTCTGAAACACCATATTGTACGCCCGGAGTTACGGTATATGTTTGTGAGCCCGCGCTAGAGCTTGTGGTAATGTCAAAGCTTCCGGGAAGACCATTTGCGCCTGTTCCCGTATAGTTAAATGTCCCGTCTCCTCCGGTTGTATTTTTCTGAATAATAACTGTAGCGCGTTTTGTATTGGTGAATGTACAGGTGACGCTACCTCCGTTTGTCACGGTAAAGCCTGCAGGCGTTCCGGAATCACAGGATGAGCTGGTGAGATCCCAGCCGGTTTGTCCTGCTTCCGATACGGAATACCCACCTGCGTTTACTGTTATAAATCCTGTAGTGCCTGTATCACCCGAAGTTGTGATGCTAGGTGTAGACGGTGATGGTCCGCCGACGGTAAAGTCAAATGTTCCGTTTCCGCCGACCGTATTTTTGATAATTTTGATTTGTCCCGCCTGGTCGTCATTAATAATTGTGCACACTTTGTTATCACCAGGAAGCAGTGTTACGGAACCGTTTGAATCACAGTGACCTCCCCAGCCCGAAGCTGTGTAACCCGGAAGATTTACTTCGCTTGCGGTGTAGGAGCCCGCAGAAAGTGTTTGAGCAACGCCGCTTGTTACAACTGTGGTGTCAATTTTCAGGACAAAATCAGCAACAACCTTACTTCCGCCGTTATCGTTGATAACGGTTTTTTGAAGAGTCAGAGTTGGAGCGACATCGTCATTTGTGACTGTACATGTTTTTTCCTCACCCGCACTGATAGCTCCAGTACAATCTGTCGAATAGGATGGGGTGTATCCGAACAGTCCCGTCTCCGAGACGCTGTAATTACCTGCATCTAACGTTACGATTGTACCGGGATTTTCTGCTCCGGGGAACGAAGGATTTGATACGTTTGTTCCGGTGACTGTCATGGTAAAGTCGCCGGCGTCAGCAGTCCCTCCGTTGTCGTTTACAACATGTTTAATGACAGTGAGCTTAGGGGCTATGTCGTTATTCGTAATTGTACAGGTAACATCCTGTCCTTCATTGAGCGACAATGGTTGAGTTAGCGTTTGCTGTGTGTTGTTATCTATACAACTCCATATACCTTCGGAATACGCAGCAAGATCAGTTTCAGTCAGTAGATAGCCTGTGTTTGCACTCACGCCGGGTGTTGCTGTATATGTAGTCGTGGTTCCAATCACCGTACCGGAATCAAATGTTAGCGGGCTTGCGTTTAATGCGATTCCGAAATCAGATACTGTTGCGGTTCCCCCATTATCATTTACAACGTTTTTAACAACAGTAAGAGATGGGGCGTCATCATTATTAGTAATTGTGCATGTGGCATCCTGATTAAGGGCAAGGGCGATAGAGCCGTCTCGGCCGCAATCCCCGCCCCAAACGGAAGGTGTATAGCCGGTAAGCGTTGTTTCAGAAGCTATATGCACTCCTGCAGTTACTGTTTGTGCGACTCCCCATGGGACATTTCCGCTGTCAATTTTTCCCTGGAAGTCTGCCGTAGTAGCATTGCCGCCATTATCGTTTGTCACGGTTTTGACTAATGTGAGAGTCGGGGCTATATCATCATTGGTAATCGTACAGGTTGCTGATTGTCCGAGTCCAACGGTGACCGTATCACCGTCAACCTGAGTTCCTCCGACACATACCCAGTTGGAAGCTGAATATCCTGCCGGCCCTGACTCAGAGAGATTATAGGTTCCTGTATCAAACGAAGCACCATTTGAGACAGAAGGCCCAGATCCGCTAAATCCGGTAGGACCGGAAGCAGTGAGTGTCCAAGCAGATGCAAGGGCGGTGCCGCCATTATTATTGGTGACTTCTTTTACAAGAGTAAGCGAGGGTGAATTATCACTATTTGTGATTGTACAGGTTGCTGATTGTCCGAGTCCCACGGTGACCGTATCACCGTCAACCTGTGTTCCTCCGACACAAACCCAACTAGATGCTGTATAGCCGCTTGGCCCTAACTCGGAGAGATCATATGTTCCGGCATCAAACGAAGCACCATTTGAAACAGTGGGGCCTGAACCGCTAAAACCAGTTAATCCGGTTGCGGTAAGCGTCCAGTTTCCAGGGGTTGCAGTTCCTCCGTTATCATTTGTTACTTCTTTGACGAGCGTAAGAGACGGTGCATTGTCAGTGTTTGTAATGGTACAAATAGCCGATTGTCCTAACCCAACCGTAATTTGATTGCCGACCTGAGTGCCAGTACCTGTACAAACCCAAGAGCTTGCTGAATATCCTGCAGGTCCTGTTGATTCAGAAAGCGTGTATGTTCCCGCCGAAAATGTTGGTCCGCTAACTACATCTGCAGAACCTGCGGCCCCTGGCCCAGAAAGAGGTGTCGTCCCAGCCGCAGAAAGTGTCCATGCATTTTCAAGGGCCGTACCACCATTGTCGTTGATAACAACTTTATTGAGAGTTAATGACGCGACATCGTCGTCGTTATTAATCGTACATGTCGCAACATCGTTTGGCGCTAATGTGATGCTGCTTCCGGTAACCGGTGCAGTCGTATTTTTTACACAACTCCAATTTCCGGCTGTATATCCTGATGGCCCTGACTCAGAAAGATTGTAAGTACCACTACTAACTTCTGCAGCAGTAACAGCAGCGCTTCCTGTTATTCCGGAAATCGGCGTTGGGCCGGATGCGGAAAGAGTCCAGTCAGCAGGAACGGCTGTACCGCCGTTATCCTTTGTTACGGTTTTAACCAAGGTTAGATGTGCCTTTTGTAGTGTGTTGACGAATGTACAAACAACACTTTCATTGGATGCAATATCCACGGATACACTTGAGGTTCCGGATTCGCCGGTATTGCAGGTAACGGATGTTGAATAGTTTGGATCAGTTGTTTCTGTAATTACATATGCGCCTGCAGGAACACTTTGGGCATCAGATCCGGTATCAGGAATATCCATACTTGCGTGAGAATAACTGTCGGGTCCCGTAGTCAAAAAATCCCAAACGCTTGTATCATTTGGTTCGACATTTTTGATAATCGTTAAATTTCCAGGAGGAATAACAGCGTCCGTAGAGAGGGATCTATCGGTGCTTCCAAGATTACCCAAGCTCCAATCATCTAAACGCATGTGATACGATGATCCGTTTATGCTTCCTGCCGATCTTGGTTGTCCCGCAACAAAACCCCAGTCAAGTCTAGATGCGATATGCCCGCCCCAGGCGAGAACCGCATTCGCGCTTGCAGCAGTAAACGTGACTCGGACTATGGCTTCTGATTGAGCCGCACTAAGATCGCCTTCAGATACATAAGAAACATTGGTTATTGTACCGCCAAAAAGAGTCATTACGCGTTCTCCTGCTGGAAGACTATTGAAGCTTGCGGTGGGCTGTCCTGTAACAGGAGAGCTTACAGAGCTTGGTGCAGGGATAGGAAAAGTCGTTGTAGTC
Source organism: Candidatus Gottesmanbacteria bacterium RIFOXYB1_FULL_47_11 (assembly GCA_001779455.1). Lineage (GTDB taxonomy): Bacteria > Patescibacteriota > Microgenomatia > UBA10105 > UBA927 > XYB1-FULL-47-11. The sequence goes on from MFKE01000017.1 coordinate 34,930, forward strand.
CCGGAAACGCCTGTGATGCCATCAGTTGGCGTGATGATTTCCGCGGCATGACCAAAGGGTAAATGAGATTCTAATCGGTTATAGTGAGTAAGATAATCGATCGCGTGTTTTCCGCTATTTTTAATGTCATACCCGAGATCTAACACAATTTCGGTTCCATCCGTCGGTAAATTAGCCATCACTGCTCTATACGGAATGGAAAATCCTTCGACAAAATGTGAATTAGAAGATCCTGCGTTTCCGTTTACCCATCCCAGTCCGCCCCCTAAGGTCAAACAATTATTCGGTGTCGTGGCTGAACCGTTACGACACTGATCCAAGTCTACGGATTCTGGGCCATCCGTAAACGTCGTTGAGGCGATCACCTTGTCACTTTGGTTGGTAACGATTACTGAGTAATTTGGTCGGTAGATTCCGTCCAGCTGGTAAGCATAGACAAATGTTCCTTCTCCGTCGGTTTCAATTTCGACGGTTGTTGAAGTTGCCGGCGGGTCATCTGACTTGATGGTCAGGTCATATTTATGATTGGGTTTAAATCCGGATCCGGTAATGACAGCGGTATCAGTCGGCGCGTAGTCTGCTTTATCCGTTGTAATGGTGGCGCTGTTTGACGGGTCAATATTATCAAGGTTCAGGGAGACTGCTTCAACATTTTCTAATACGGAAGCGGATAACACACCCTGTTCGGGTTCTTCGGGAGTAATAGTCGGGGTCGGCGCTACGGTTGAGGCGCCGTCAAGAATTTGGCCTTGTTCAGTAGGAGGACCTGTTTCAGTGGGTTGAGCAACTTCTGTTGGTGTCGGCGTGAGATTTTCGGGCGTTGGGTTCGGCGTTGCTTCTTCTGTTGGTGTCGGAGTTTCGGTTGATGTCGGTGTGATAGTCGGTATGGTTTCTGTGGTGAGCGGCGAAGTAGGTTCGGCTGTGATAACCGGTTCGACTGTCGGAGCAGGCGTTGCTTCTTTTGTCGGCGTCGGGGTTGCGGGATCAGAGCTTTGGGTTGCCTCCTGAGCATTCACCGGTTGTATGAGAAGAGGGAGTACGCTTGCCGGAAGAATGCTGTTGAAAACAAGCGAGAGTCCGCTGATAACGGATAAAATTTTATGAAATGCTCGCAGGCGTTTGTTCATGAATACGCTGGCAGGATAATTTCTGTTTACTAAGATTTTGACGATTATAACACCCTATAGCAAGCTCCGTCAATACCCCGGTGCGCGCACAGGGATTCGGACCCCGGGCCTTTGCAATGTGAATGCAACGCTCTAACCAGCTGAGCTATGCGCGCAAAAAATAGTACCTGAATTATATCAGATTACCCTGCGCTTGTTGCAAGCGAGCGTTCGTTGGAGAGGCCAAAGCTGGTCCCGTGTTTTTTGAACATTCCCCAGTAGCCCATTTTCTTTTTGCGGCTTTGATGCATGGTAAGCCAGCTCCTGCTGTCGTCAATCTGTTCGCGAAGCACTTTGAGGATAGACCGCAGCCGTTCAAAAAAGTTTACATGATACACCCCCGGGTCAACCGGCACTTCCGTGACTGCTTTCTGGATTTCGGAATTTAATGATTGAATAGATGCCGCAAGTGCTTTTAGTTCCGCGCGCACTGCCTCTATCTGTTGACCAAGCTTTTGCGGATCTTCTTTCGGAACCGGCATTCGCGGAACCGGACGAACCTCAGGACGCATAAACGGCGGATAAAAGCGCTCGGGGCGCGAGTCAGGGCGTGCGCTTTTGTCTGGCATCACGATCGGCTCATTTGGGCGGAGATCTCCCTGTTGTTTGACCGGTGCACCAAAAAGAGAAGTCAGTGCGTCTGTGGCGACTTTACCTGCTACATCCCGGGTGACTGTTTTGCCGACCCCGCCGGACAAATCCCGCAGCGCC
>MFKE01000018.1:0-8449 GCA_001779455.1 Candidatus Gottesmanbacteria bacterium RIFOXYB1_FULL_47_11
CTTCAGCTCAACTTTTGCTCCGGCTGCTTCCAGCTTTTTCTTCGCTTCTTCGGCGGTTGTCTTGTTGACGCCTGTGAGTACTTCTTTCGGCGCACTTTCTACAAGTGCTTTTGCCTCCTGAAGCCCGAGTGTTGGGACGAGTTCACGGACCGCTTTAATCGCTCCGATCTTGTTGGCGCCTGCTTCTGCAAGTACCACGTTGAACACCGTTTGTTCCTCTTTCGGCTCTCCGGCTTCTGCGGCCGCTGCGGGAGCTGCTCCTGCTACGGCAACCGGTGCGGCTGATACGCCGAATTTTTCTTCGAGCGCTTTGACCAGATCCGACAGTTCCAGCACCGACATTTCTTCGACTGCTTTCAGAATTTCATCTTTGGTTAATTTTGCCATAACGAAAATCACCCCCCATCATTATCCTTTTTTCTCCTTCACGGCACTAAGTGCCCAAACGAGTTTATTTATATTCCATGATAATGCATAGTGAAGGCTCTGAACGGGGGCATTGAGCTGGCCGGTGAGCTGAGCAAGCAGCGTCATGCGGGGAGGGAGTGCGGCAAGTCTGGTAACGTCCACTTCACCAAGAACAGAGTTTCCCAACAGTCCGCCTTTGGTTGTGCCCGCGCCTGCGGATTTGAAAAACTTTAAGAGTTCTTTAAGCGGTGCCACTTCGTCGGCATAGGCAAACAGCGCGCCGGTGGCATTTTTCAGCTGAGTCTCCAGTAGTGCGGCTTTTTCCCCGAGCGCACGCTTCAGAAGCGTGTTTTTGGTGACGGTAAATTCCGCGTCGGATTTTTTAAGTGCTTTTCGTAATTCTTCCAGCTGTTTGTGTTTCAGCCCGCGGTAATCGGCAAGCACAATAGACTTCGCCTTGGCGGTTTTTTCAGAGAGGGCAGTAATCGTATCTATTTTTTTCTGCGTTGCCATACCAGGTTGTGAGATTTCGACCTTTGCCTTTTACGTTTTTCGCAATCTCATTATCCTTTCGTTATTTAATACGTTTATTAAACCAAGTAGACGTTCTGTTCACGGGCAAAGACAAAAACGTGTCGAAATCCTACTACCTGGCATATAATTATAAAAAATCCCCGCCAAAAGCGAGGAACTATTCCCTCGGTAGGTCTTCTATCCCGATTTCATTCGGAAATGCCTACGGTCTTTAGGATAACACGTAGTATATCAATAACGGGAGAATTATGCAACTCGCTTTTTAGCGACGGAGGATAAGCCCCACAATTTCCTGTACCACGCGAGAAATACCAGATAGGATGGTCTGTAAAACTGATCCGGCAGTTTGTATATACGTATTCATTTGCTGGGTTCGTTTATCTTGGGGAGTTAACTGGATCGGCGCAGGCGAGGGAATCGGGTTCACTTCGGGGATTATCGGGGAATTTATTGGTTCCATATACTCAAGTATAGAAGTGTGTGGCCGTGTGATCAACTGATGACTATTTTTATCCCCGGCCCCATGGATGAGGAGAGGGTTGCTTTTGCGATTTTATTTTTACCGATAGCGGTGAAAATTGCCCCTAAGTTGTCTACGAGTTTTTTCTCATCGAAGGAAACTTTGCCGACAACCATATGGATAATCGGCTGGTCCGGTTCGGTTTTAAAGTTCACACTGCCGGTAGCTAGCTCCTTGGCGCGTTTTTCCGTGTCTGCGGTCACGGTACCTGTTTTGGGGTTGGGCATCAAACCCTTCGGTCCCAAAATCCGTGCAACCTTGGCGAGTTTAGGCATCATGCTGGGGTGGGCAACCAGAATATCAAAATTTATTTTTCCTGCTTCTACGTCGGCAAGCACCGCATCATCCGCAATGACGACCCGTACCTGTTTGCCCGTACCGTGCGGGAGCACGACCGCGCCGCGGTAGTCTTTTTTCTCACCGAGACTTACTGGATTGAGGTTAATGTGGAGCTCTATCGTCCCGTCAAATTTTGTTGATGAGGTTTGTTTGACCAGGGAAACGGCATCCGGGAGGGGATATGTTTTGGTTTTATCCACAAGGGATGCGGCCTCAACATACCGCTTGCTGCGCACCCGGACTTTGATTTTTTTCTTTTGTTTCGCTTTTGCCGGAGCTCCCGGTGTTCCTTCCTCTACTTCCTCGATAAGTTTCTTAAATTCCGGTTTGATATCCGTGCCTTCAACGGCCGCCACGCGCTGTCCGCCTTTCATGCCCACACCCTCGACCTTCACTTTTTTGGACTGCTTGGTCTGGCGCCTGGCCTCGGCACGCCGTTTTTGTTCTTTTTCCTCTGTTTCATCACCCATGGTGACTGCCCGTATTTTTCCCATATAGTTATGTAATAGTAATTCCCATACTTCGCGCCGTGCCTGCAACTACTTTCATAGCCGCCTCGACGTTGTCGGTGTTAAGATCTGCAAGTTTGTCTTGAGCAATCTGACGGACTTGCTCGTTTGTGAGTGTGCCTGCCGACTCATGGCCCGCTTTCCCTCCGGCTTTCTCAAGCGCCAGGAGTTTTTTGATCATGGCCGCAACCGGCGGCAGTTTGGTGATAAAGCTGAATGTGCGGTCTTCGTACACGGTGATGACGGCGGGGATTATCTGGCCTTTCAGTTTACTGGTGCGTTCGTTGTATGCCTTCACAAACTCCATGATCGGGAGTCCGTGCTGGCCGAGCGCCGGTCCCACAGGGGGAGCTGCCGTTGCCGCGCCGGCGGGCAAGTTGAGTTTAATGATCGTTTTGACCTTTTTGACTGCCATATGGTGTGAGTTGGGGAAAGTTCGAATACAAGAAGTTTTCGAAACCTTCCCGGTTTCTCCCTCATCCCGAGTTACTCGGGACGAAGTACAAAGAGTATACCAAAAACACCTGTTTGACGCAAGGCTCAGCTTACCCTTTCCGGTACTTGAAATGTACGGATGTTTATATGATGATAGATAGGTAGGTATGGCAAAGAAGAGAAAGAAAGCGGTTTTTTTGTTTGGCAGTCCCACCAGGGGACAGCTTTTGGGGATGCTCATCCTCGTTGCGTTCCTCGTTGTAGGCATTATTGTCACGATGATGTCACTTTCACGTACGACCTATATGCCCTCCCGCGCTGCAGCGTGTAATGACAACGCATGCGACAACCAACTTTGGAGCGCGAAGTACAAGTTATTCATGATCACCAACTGTGCAGCCAATGTAATTAAATGTGATCCCAACGGCGATCAACAAATATGTAATCAGGCGGGTAAAGTCGGCTCATGCGGAGGAAAAACGTACTGTTGTCCAAAAAGCGGCGGCCTCTGGACGACAAATATGACCGCGTGCAAGGGGAAGCCGCCGTATGTGAGCCCGTGCGGAGGTACCACGCCAACGCCCACCCGCAGGCCGACGCGCACTCCTACTCCTACCCGCAGGCCGACGCCTACACCTACCAATACACCGACTCCTACCCCCACAGCGACGCCTACTCCTACGCCGACGCCCACCCGTACGCCCACGCCGACACCGAGGCCATATGTGTATCGTACGCCGACTCCCACAAAGGCGCCCACCGTGACACCGACCTCGATACCGACGTCGTATATATTGAATTCCTGCAATAAACCGTGTACGACCAATACGGATTGTCCGGGCGGTCTCACGTGCGCAACCGCGTACGGCCAGCAAATCTGCCGCAATCCGCTGTGTGCTGACCAGTTTTCCTGTGTATGCGGTCAGGGACCATTGGCAAACCTTGTCGTTACCCCTACGCCAACACAGTCGAATCTGGGTGGTACGAAAACAGTGGTCTTAACTGTTTCATCATTTACCAACTCCGCAGGAGTAGCGGCCAATCCGCCGACGATTACCGGGCTTACGGAGCCGGGCGCCTCCGTCACGATTTCCATATTCCCGGACGGCGTCAGCGGCACGGTGACGGCTGATGCGAGCGGTCGCTGGAGCTGGCGGGCGACCAAAACACTTTCGGCGGGGCAAAAAAATCTTCTTGTGGTTGCCCAAAAAGATAACGGCCAGGGACAGGTTTCCCAGGCATTTACGGTTGCCGCCGGGCGTGGCGGAAGCCCATGGGGGACAATTATTCTCATACTCCTTCTTGCCGCAGTCGGCTTCGGGGGATACACCTACTATAGATCTCGGAGTGTTTAGAGTTTCGCTATCTGCAAAAAGTCGAGTTCCACCGGGGTTTCACGGCCAAAAATAGATACCAGCACTTTGATTTTACCCTTTTCCTCATCTATGGTATCGATTGTTCCCAAAAAGTCGGCAAACGGTCCGTCGACGATCTTCACGCCTTCGCCCACGGTAAATGACGCCTTGTATTTAGGTGCTTCCATCTGCATGAATTTAAGGATGGTTTCCACTTCGCGGTCGGAAATCGGAGTGGGTTTGTTTCCTGCTCCCACAAATGCGGTTACTCCCTGCGTGGTCCGCACGGCCAGCCAGGAAGTGTCCTCGAGTATCATTTTTACCAATATGTAGCCGGGAAAAATCTTTTCTTTCTGCTCTTCTTTTTTTCCGTGTTTGACGGTGACGACATTGCGGGTAGGCACAATGATGTCGAAAATTTTATCGGCGAGTTTCATTGTTTCGATCCGTTGTTTCAGGTTCGCGGCGACTTTGTTTTCGTGGCCGGAGTAGGTATGCACCACGTACCACTTAGCACCGGTTTGGTCAGGCGTGGCAGGTGCTGCCGGAGTCTCTGTTTGTTTCTCTGGTTGTTGTATGTCGTTCATGGTTATTATTTAAAGACTAATGTCGTTATTTTCAAGAATAAACTGTCCAGTCCGCCGATAAATGCTCCGACAATGAGCGATATAACGACGACGACCACGGTCAGTTTAATCGTTTTTTCCCGGGTCGGCCAGGTTACTTTCTTAAGTTCCGATAGTACTTCCTGAACAAATGTTTGTACTGCTGCCATACCAGTCATTATATCTTACTGCGTACTCTTCGCCAATTAGGCTAAATGAAAGTAACAAAAACCCCCTCCCGGGGATGTAGTAGGAGTGTATCAAAGATGAGCGGGATTGTAAAGACCCAGGGATCAGTTGCACTTAAACGTGTTGTAGAAATTTAGGACCCAGTCTTTGTACTGCGGAAGCTCCGGGTATTGTCCGTTGTTTCCCGGTTCGGGGCAGTATCCGGCATAGCTGACATGGCTTTGGAGGACAGTTGCGTCAGACCAGGGAGGGGAGGTACAAGAGCCTGGACTGGATGTACTGGTCATGGGTAGTCCGAAACATTGAGAAGGCACTCCGGGTGGGACAAATGCTGCACCTTTGGCAAGCGCCTTGGCTGTTGCGGCCGCGGCATCAAGCACATTACAGGGAGAAATCACTTCTTTGGTTCTTGTGTTATCAATTTCTCGCACAGCTTCCCAGTATTTATCCGAATCACTCCAAAAATAGTACGGCCGCCAGCCGAATCCTGCGATGGCAAAATTACATGCTCCTGATTGACTGCAGCTTGCAGCGCTGGAACCGGCAATATCGCATCCGGGGACGCCGCCTCCGCAGACACTCCACGCTTTCACATTAGCGTCACTCCAAACGAGTTCTGATCTGGAGAACGCTCCTTCGTGATACATCACTGCCAAAATATTTGATGGCGGGACGCCGAATTTACTCCCGACTGTTGAAAGGATGTCCTGCAGTGTTTTCGGTATGCCCTCGGGGACCGTCCCGGGATTGTCTGCCAAGTCTTTAATTTTGTCCGTATTACACAGCTTACACGCGCCGCCTGCAAGATTTGGGAGCGTTGTGCTGCATGTCGTAGTTGGTGTCGGGAGCCAATTTTTTTCGCACTCGCCCTTAGGATAATAATCTTTCTGCATTTCTGCGGGTAGGATGTTGCAATTACCAAGGGTCTGCGCCTCTTGTGTCCTGACGATAGCAAACACGGTCGTATCAGCTTTTGCATCTTTATTGCTTGCGGATACTTCAAACTCCTGATCTTGGAATGACGCATCGCGTCCTACTTTATAGGTAGGATCAAAGACGTCGTTCCTGTACATATTGTTTACCCACCCGCCGGCATCCTGCAGCGCTTTCTTTTGGTCTGCATCGGCATATTTAATAGGGTCCAGATCCGCGGGGTTAGGACAACCACCCACGAGACAGTTATTGTGGCCAGCCCACGGGAGAAGCCCACCCATGACATTGACGGCAGGCACCGTAAATGTTGACTTATATTGTGTAAATGTTTCTTTAATACCATCAACAATTCTGGTCACAGTACTTACCGTTTCTGAAACAACGGTGTAAATGACTTCAGCAACCGCACCCGGGCCTGCGTACTCGTTTTCTTCAATCGAGCCAATTTCAGTCTGGTCGATGATATCCCCGGACGCACGTTCGCTACAACCGGGAGGGACGATTTTTTTGACTCGGACATTCGCTAGAGTAAAATCCTGTGACATCTGGATAGAACGACCGACAAACGAATTAATCCTCTTGTTTCCCTCTGTTCCGTGGAGTACTCCTGGCACGTCTTGTTGGGTACACCAGACGCTTTCGGCTATCGCGTTGACTACGTTTTCTCCCGTTTGTGGATTAGTTGCACATATGCGGCCGGTGGCGCAATAGCGTTTAGGCTGTGTATCGTGAATAGTAATTTCCTGCTGGCCTGCAGGTGTTAGATCCTCAAAACTCGCGTTTTGTACTTGTTCAGCGTACGGAACAGATTTTTCGGTTGATATATGATAATTGTCATCTTTTGGTTTGACATATCCGATGAAATCTACAAGAAACGGAAATACCTGCCCGATAAGACTGCTTTGTGCAATTTGTGTATCGGTTTTGTCCAGATGTATCACGCTGTTGACCATGTCGTATTCTTCATGAACAGGGTCAAGCGAGTGTGGGTCTTTATTGATGCTAAATGGATCGACAATAGGCGACGGAGCCGCCGTGGGGGTTTGAGCATGGGCCGGAATCGGGATGATAAACGACCAAAGTAGTATGAAAAAAACAACAATATTGCTCATGAGTGTGTGCCTATGTTCATCATAGCAAATTGACAAGGGTCGTGCACGGGGGATACAATCGTTTTACGGCCTATGAAAAAGAACGCACAAAAGATTCGTAAAGCAGTTATCCCCGCAGCGGGTTTTGGGACCCGCTTTCTCCCGCAAACTAAGGCAATGCCCAAAGAAATGCTTCCGATTGTCGATAAGCCCGTCATCCAATATGTTGTTGAGGAGCTTGTGGCTTCAGGTATTACCGATATTGTCGTTATTACCGGTTGGAACAAGCGTGCTATCGAAGATCATTTTGATTACCCCAATGAACTCATTCAGTCGCTGAAAGAACAAAAGAAGGAACATCTCATTGCGGAAGTGAAACGGACGGCAGAGCTCGCCAACTTTATCTATATCCGTCAAAAAGGCCCGTATGGCAATGGAACACCGATTTTGTGTGCCAAGAGTGTCATCGGGGATGAGCCGTTCGTCGCCATTTGGGGAGATGAGTTTATTTGGGCAACCCCCCCCCGCGCCAAACAATGTATCGAGGTGTATGAAAAATATGGTGATCCGGTTATTTCTGCGGTTCGGGTTCCCCGGAACGATGTCTCCCGATACGGTATCGTAGAGGCCACGAATGTTGAGAAAAATATTTGGCAAATACGCAAACTGCTGGAGAAACCTAGCATTGAGGAGGCGCCGTCCAATCTGGCCGCCCACGGGTGCTATGTGCTCACTCCTGATATTTTCCCGATTTTGGAACATCTTGGTCCCGGGAAAAGCGGAGAGATATGGTTGACCGATGCCATTAAGGAGCTTATGAAAACAAGACCGGTCTATGCCTGTGAAGTTAAAAATTCCAAATATTACGATACGGGCAATAAACTGGAATATCTCAAAACCGTCGTCGAGTTTGCGCTTCAGCACAAGGATCTAAACGGCGACTTTCGGCAGTACCTCAAAAGCCTCAAGCTGTAATTATTCCGCAGGGGTTTCTCCGTAGACGACAATTTCCGTTCCGGGGTCTTCGGCAGAAGCATAGGTGCCCCAGAGTTTGCTGCTCCCAAACACAGGGTTGGTCCAGGCAAATAGTGTAGCGGCGTCTTCCGTGCGCATGTTCACACACCCGTGGCTCATCGGATGGCCAAAATTGTTATGCCAGTATGTGCCATGGATGGAAAACCCGCGGCTTTTGGCCACTTCGTTGTTATAATAAAACTGTACCCACGGAACCCCCGGGAGGTAGTAATAGTCCGCGCCGGCCCCGCCACTCATCAGCGTACTTTTCAGTTTTACCCAGATGCGGAATGTACCCGTCGGGGTTCGGCCCCATTTGCCTGTCGAGACGGCAAACTCGTATACTTTATCATTACCCTGGTATGCGTACACGCGCTGGCGGGAAAGATCTACTTCAATACGTTTGTCATTTGGATTGGTAGTTCCCAGCACACGGTTTATTGTTTTTAGTGATGAGAGCGCCGGCGCGGTTACCGGCGTCCCATGAAATTCTCCGTGCCGTTCTTCCCGGGGCGGG
>MFKE01000018.1:8491-8633 GCA_001779455.1 Candidatus Gottesmanbacteria bacterium RIFOXYB1_FULL_47_11
TCCGCAAGAGGCTCCGGGGGAGTCTGACTCTTCACGCCATAAAGCAGTGCGACCGTTAATACGCAAAGCGCCAACCCGATCATCCACACACCGCGTTTTTTGTGTGCCCGTGTCATATATACCTTTTTATCATGCATGATTG
>MFKE01000018.1:8642-21514 GCA_001779455.1 Candidatus Gottesmanbacteria bacterium RIFOXYB1_FULL_47_11
GGTCAATCTACTAAAATTATTCTATGGGGAAACAAGTCGCCCGCCTGAGGGGCATCGGATTTATTCTTTGGCACGGGCGGCATGAGTTTTATCATGTACTTTTGGGGCTCGTGTGGGCATGGGTGCTTCGCGAGTACTGGCAGGAGTACAACTCGCAGTGGGTTGCGGTTGCCATATTCGGATCACTTCTGCCGGACGTGGATCATTTCATGTATTTTTTTACGTACGGGCGGCGTGACCGGTACACCAGACAAATTTTGGCTTTTTTGCGGAAGCGTCAGTGGCGCATGCTTACCGTATTTGTCGAAAAAGGACATAAAAATAATACGGATTTAGTGACACACAATTACTACGTGATTGTAGGTCTCCTGATTTCGGCGTTGCTGTTGGCGTATTTCGATATGAAAAACGGGGTGGTTCTTTTCGGAGCCATGGTCGTTCATTATGTGTTTGACATATTGGATGATATTTTGATGTTGGGACACGTGAATCCCAATTGGCGGCGCTTTGGTAAACCCGGCCGCCGGGAACGAATGCGAAGCGACATTATGGCTTAATCAGTATATATTCAGGAGTCTCCTCTTCGCGCTCTCCGGCAGTCATGGTGAAATAGTAGTGATATTCACCCACGGGGATATCCGGCACGTACAGGATGTGTGTCCGTTTATTCGTCGTCGTCATTTCCCGCGAGAAATTATCAAACAGAGGAATGTGGATGGTGACCGTTGTGTCAATACTGGTTGTTGCGCTGAAAAGCACGGAATCCGTCTCCTCTGCGAGGTATGCTTTTTGCCCGGTGAATACTTGCTGTGCCTGCGATCTCATTTCTTGGGGTTGTCGTATCGCGCCGGAGATAACAAAAAATGCAACTCCCGCCAATAGTACGCTGGCAACAGACGCAAGCGGCAGATTCCACGTTTTATGGTATTTGATTTTGACCGTCTGGGCTTCTTTAAACGCAGCCAGTTGTCCGGACGGGAAAAAATACCCGTGGTGATTGGGGCATGTATAGACGGAGACACTGTCGGGGATGTTTTCACCAAGTGCGCGTGTTAGATGCGTTTGACACACAGGGCAGGTGAATGTTGCGGGATTTCCGATGACGATTGTATCGTTCTCTTCATACGGCGAAAGTTTGATAAAGTTTGCGGCAAAGGAGTCCATCCAGTATCCGCGGCACGTCGGGCATCTGGAATAGGAGACCGTGAGGTTGTTTTCTCCGGCAGCCGTGTGAACAGCAAGGTCGCCGTCATTGTTCGGGCATTTCATAAATTCAGTATAGCATATGTTTTTTTTGATGATATACTATTTGTATGACCTCGCGTGATGCATCACTTGCCAAAGCATTTGTTGTGTTTGTTTGTGTTGTTGCGGTGGGGGTAGCGGCAACGGTGTACATGAAAAGCCGGACCCCTGTTGAAGTGCAGGCGGAAAGTGTGCAGGAAACCATTGTTCCGGTAGGGAGCTCAACCCGTTTTGTCCCGGTGGTCCAAACGAGCGAGGCGCATTCATCCAAGGCTGATAAACAACTTGTGCTGCGCGCCACAACCCGTCCGGAAGGGGAGACGGAATATGCTTTTTATATCACGGATATGTCCGGGGGGAGCGAGTGGACGCTGTTTTCCAGGACACTTTCCTCCGGCGCATCCATGGCACTGCCGTTTAATACCTGGGATCCGACGGATACCTATGTATTTCTGGAAGAAACGACCGGCGGGATACCCAACTATTATGTGTTGCACGCCAACGGTCAGCCGTTTGCAAACGGAGAACTGTTTATTGATGTCGGCGCCGTGTGGAATGTCAAAAAGCCTGGTTACAAAATCCGTCAGGCAACAGGGTGGGCCTCGGGAACGCTGCTTATTCTCTATACGACGAAAGAAGACGGATCAAAAGGTCCCGCGTTTTGGTTTGAAATCCCCTCAACTGCTATTCTCCAGCTGGCGGGATAACTTTTTTGAATAATTGATCAAATCGGTCAGCTAATTTTCTTAAATTATCTGCCCTTGTTTTTTCAAACCTTCCCTTACCTATTTGACCCCAGGAGGCATCAACCTGACGGGCTTCTTCATCTTTTTGTGATGCCCTGTTTCTTAAGGCGTTTACGAGCATCTCCTTTAATTCTACGTCAGTCAGGTCGGAGTCTGCCGCGTGTTCCAATACCATTCCCGCGTTTCCTTGGTTTACATCTTCTTGTAGGAGTCTTTTGGATAACTCAGAAAATTCTGCTTTCATGAAGCGAAGTTTACCACGGAGGGCAATTAGACGCAATCTGCAGGGCCACGTGGAGTCGAACCACGATCAGAGGTTTTGGAGACCCCTATTCTACCATTGAACTATGGCCCTAGGTGGAATAATTATATCACGGTAAGACCTGGATGGTTGTGAGGATGGTATTGAAGGCTTCTCCGAATCCGGCGATGAAGACGTCCATGCCGTTTGTCGGATGATGGAAAATGAGCGCATCGATGGGCGTTCCGTCTTTGGCGGATGCATCATGGTACAGAATTGCCGAAACGCTTGTGCCGCTCGCGCGGGGGAGTGACAGGGTTTCAATTCGGTCGTCGGTAAGGGCAGGCCGGGGAATATCCGGCTGGCAGGTGACGACAATAGATTGGGCCGTGTTTTCCGGGGTTTTCAGGATTCCGCTTCCGGACGCGTTTTCCATAAGTTGGTACGTGTTGGGGTAGTAAAGTGAAACTCCGCATGCTTCGTTTATCCATGGCGTTCGGGTGAGCAGTGGCGTGGGAGTTACTGTGGGGGTCGCGGTTGGTGCAGGAGTGGGTGCCGGTGTAGGTTGTTTTTTCCCGACATTGATACCGACAACTAGGGCAGCAAATACTGCAAGGATTGCAACTAATATATATGTATTCCGGTGCATACCTACGCTCTCGTTAATCCAGCTTACTCGTTTCCTTGTGGAGGGTGTGTTTTTTGCAATGGCGGCAATATTTTTTCAGGCTGATTTTTTCAGGCGTGTTCACCTTATTGCGCGCTGAAATATAGTTTTGGTTTTTGCACACCGTGCAGGCAAATGCAAATAGTTCCCGTTGATCTTTCTTGGCCATGATCGATATTATACCGTATTTTTTCTTTGAAGCCAAGAAGCGCGGGGGTTACTCTGTTTTTTTGTGGAGCCAGCCTTTTATCGTGGGCCAGTATTTCTGGAGAATGATGACAAGAAAAAGTACTGCAATGACGCCGATAAGCGCGGCTTGTGATCCCGGAGGCGGCGGGGGTGTCGGCGTCGGAGTGGCGCTAATCTCTGTCGACGTTGGTGTTACTACGGGCGTTGTTGGTGCGGTTATGGTTGTAGGACTGCCGGTGGGTGTGGGGGTTGCTGTGGGTGTTGGTGTGGGTGTTGGTGTGGGAGTCGGGGTTGGAGTCTTTGTGGGCGTAGGACTGCCAAGAGGCAGAAACTGCTTAATAGAATCCACTTTTTGAAACTCGAGTGCAAGCGCTGTCATAGGTATTGGCAGGAGTGTATACGTTTTTTTAAATAAAATCAAGTTTATTACTGCAGCAGATGATTTGCGGCGATTGCATCCGTCACTTTTTGCGCGAAGAGCGCGCGTCCGGCATCGGAATAGTGGATGTGATCCCCAGCATTGATATACCGCGTGTTTCCGCCGCTTGCGTGATACGCATTAGCCAGTGGAATATGCTGACTTTGTGCAAATTTAATTGTGCTTTCAATATACGCATTTATTTCCGTAACCTTTTCTTGTTTTTGCTGTGCATTCCATGACAGGGCGCCGTCGCCAAATACGCTTGCATTGGGCGCTATCGTAGCCGCTATTACTATTTTTACCCCGGGAATGGATGCGCGGAGCGTATCCACTGCTCTGGCAAGGGCAAGCCAATGGCGTGTGACCCCGTCGGCAACGGGGAACGGATTGTAGCCGAATGATTCAACGACGACTATATCAGGATGCGTAGACGCAAGTGATGGAATGGTATTTCCCAGATACGTATATCCGCTGGTAATCCGCTCTATTCCATACTCGATATTTGTTCCGCCGGCGCCGTAGTTGAGGAGGGTGAACGTAGTTGATCTGTACATGTTTTCCAGTCTGTGCTTTACTGCCGGAAGATCCGGGCCCATGGTATCAATCATCGAATCGCCCAAAAACGCAATGGTGTAGGATTTTTTCTTTGTTTGGATAACCGGCGGTGCTGTCGGTGTGGGCGAAGGTGTCGCCTCTGTTTCTGTTCCCAGGACGACGGGAGGCGAAACTATTTCTCCGAAAGAAATTTCCGGTTGTGCAGGGGGAGGGACGACCACCGGGGTGTTGTCCGGAATGGGAGAGATAATCGATTCGGCCGCAAACACTGCAGCGGCAAACAGCGAAAAGACGTTCATAGATTCATCATAGCAGAATAATTGAACAGACAGAAGATTAGTCCCGTTTCAGAAGGTGTGACTCCGCGCGTTTTGCCCCGAAGAATTTTTTACAATATGCCTGAGTTTTTTTTGCATCAAACCATGCACAGGAAAAAATGTTCAGGTACACGCTTTTTTTATATTCCGAAAAGTGAGCGGTTATAGAGCTGGTTTCGATTAATTGTACGAGCGAGTATCCGCTGGTCATGGGATTATCATGACCAAAGTGGGGAATAAAGGGCTTCTCGTATCGTTTCATTTTTATGACGGAGTCACAAAGTTCGATCACGAATTTTTTAATTTCGCTTTTCGTTGAGATTTTTTTCAGGTTACATCCATACAGGTTGAGGATGAGTTCCTGACCGAAAAAGTCTTTTTCGTTATTATTCGGAGAATGTAACATACTATATATTGATACTGATATTTGAAGTATACGTCAATATGTCAACTTGAGCCTGAGGCGGGAATCGAACCCGCGACCGCGTACTTACCAAGTACGTGCTCTACCACTGAGCCACCCAGGCCTGCCCGCAACGCCTGCGTCTTGCGCTGGCAGGCGGGCGTGGTAATAATTATAGCATGATTTGCTATAATAGCCCGACTATATTTCTATGACGAAAAAAATTCTTGTTACCGGCGCATTCGGGCAAATCGGGTCAGAACTTGTACCGGCTCTCCAGAAATCATACGGTAAACACAATGTTATTGCCGTAGGTCACAAACACATTCCGGAGGATTTCGACGGAATCGTTGAATCAGTGGAAATTACGGATAACAAAGCCGTTACTTCCATTCTCAAAAAACACAACATCGGTACGGTGTATCATCTGGTCTCACTGCTTTCTGCAAAAGGGGAAATAGATCCGACGCTTACCTGGAATATCAACATGAACGGCTTGAAGACCGTGTTGGATTATGCCGTCGAAAACAAACTAAAAGTGTTTTGGCCCAGCTCCATTGCCGCCTTCGGTCCCACCACGCCGCGCGTGCGCACCCCGCAAAAAACGGTTTTGGAACCCACGACCATGTACGGCGTTACCAAGCTCGCCGGAGAGAATCTTGTCCATTATTATCACCTCAAATACGGGGTCGATGTGCGCAGTGTCCGGTACCCCGGACTTATCAGTTGGAAGGCGCCGCCCGGCGGGGGGACGACGGATTTTGCCGTTGCTATTTTTTACGACGGACTTACCAAAGGCGCGTACGAATGTTTTGTCCGGCCGGATACCAAGCTCCCCATGATGTACATGGACGACGGAATCCGCGCAACCATTGAACTGATGGAAGCAGATCCCAAAAAATTGACCATCCGCAACAGTTACAATCTGGCAGCCATCAGTTTTATGGCGGAAGAATTAGCAAAAGAAATAAATAAGCATATTAAGGTGAAGGTGACATACAAGCCGGATTTTCATCAGAAAATCGCCGATTCCTGGCCCCAGTCGATTGATGATTCGGTTGCGCGCCGCGATTGGGGATGGAAGCACGAGTTTACACTTCCGAAAATGACCCTAACGATGATCAACAATTTAAAAATTAAGTTTGGCGTGGTATAATGCTCCGCGTATGATTGATCCGTTGAAGCCATATTATGAAACAATCGCGGAGATGAAGGCCAAGGGTCTGTATACCACACACCGTGTTGTCGAGTCTCCTCAGGGATCATGGCTTAAGGTGGACGGCAAACGGGTCCTCAATTTTTGTTCCAACAATTATCTGGGATTTGCATCGGATAAGCGGCTGATTGATGCGGCTATCCGCGCCGTCCGTGACTTCGGCATCGGTCCGGGGGCAGTTCGTCCGCTTTCCGGAAACCTCAAACTGCATGTTGCGGCCGAAGAAGCGCTTGCCCGCTTTAAGCACGCCGAAGCAGCATTTCTCCTCTCAGGCGGGTTTATCGCAAATATTGTTGCCATCCAGACCATCATGGGCAAAGAAGACATCGTCATCTCCGATGAGCTTAACCATGCTTCCATCATCGATGCCATAAAAATTGCGCAGGTGAAAAATAAATTTATATATAAACACAGCGACATGAAAGATTTAGAGCGGGTGCTTCAGGAAGCCGCAAAGCTTGCGAAGGGAAAGAAAGCAGACGGCACGCATCCGATCATTATGATTACAACAGACGGCGTGTTTAGCATGGACGGGGACATTGCCAAACTTCCGGCAATCGTGCGCCTTGCCAAAAAATACGGCGCCATCACGATGGTTGACGATGCACACGGCGAGGGAGTGTTGGGCGGCGGGCGGGGAATTGTTCATCACTTTAATCTGCACGGCAAAGTGGATATTGAAGTAGGTACTTTTTCTAAAGCATTCGGAGTGTTGGGCGGGGTCATCGCCGGCAAAAAAGAACTCATTGAATATTACAAACAAAAAGGCCGGCCGTTTCTCTTCTCGACCGGGCTCACGGTTGCCGATACGGCAGCAATTATAGAAGCAGTCAAAGTGCTCACCAAGTCCGCATCGCTTGTCAATAAACTGTGGGACAATGCCGAGTATCTGAAAAAAGGGTTTAAACGGTTAGGTTTTGATACCGGTGTTTCAGAAACGCCCATCACCCCCGTCATGCTCGGCGACGAAAATTTGGCCAAAAACTTTTCTGCAAAATTATTTGAAAACGGTGTATTTGCTACTCCCATCAAATATCCCATGGTTGCTCTGGGAAAGGCCCGTATTCGCGTGATGCCAAGTGCCTCTCACAGCAAAAAAGACCTCGACTTCGGCCTCGCCGCCTTCTCCCGCGTCGGCCGCGAACTTAAAGTTCTCAAGATCTAGTTGTGTATTTCAGAGTTGCCTCTTTTGCTTTTTGATAATTATCGTAATCATCAGCGTGGAATTTCATGAATTTTGGTAAAAACGATTGATTAAATATCAAATCATCAGTTTCTTTTTTCAAATAGATTGGTGTTTCGTTGAGTGATTTAACTCTTTGAGTAGTGCCGGTTATTCCGAGCCGGTATACAAATTCTTGCGTGAAATTTTCAAGAGCAGTTGATACCCCTACCAGGTCAAATTGGTCGATTGGTTTACCGACAAGATAGCTGGATTGCCAATTTTTTAGCATAGCATGAAAAGCAAAATCTTCGAATGTTTGTACAGATTCGTCTGAAAGCTGTAAACGTTGGTCGACTTTTCCTTTTGCAAGCTTCCAATGATTATAATGAGATTTCATACGTTCTAGTGGATCACGTAGAATTACTGTATAAAATGGTTTATCTACCAATCCGTCGAATTTATTGGCAGGAAAATGACCATGAATTACAAGATGCATATTTGGAATGTTTTGTATAGATATATGATTGACGTAATTAAGATAATCTCGAGTAAACTTATGAATAAAAGCATAGAGTGGAGTTCCTGCGAAGCGCTTGCGGATTTTATTCCCAAATTCACTCGCAGTGACTTGATGCATCGGAGAATAGGGGACTAAGTCATTTGTTGATGGTTTATATACATACACTCCTTTTGCGCCAAATAACTGCGAATAATACTCCCCAAGCGAGGTGCCCCCAGTTTTTTCGATATGTATGCTGAGCACCGTTCGTTCAAGTTTATTCATGTGGCCTATAATTATAGTCTCAATAGGCAGGTTTAGCAAATGAGGCTAAATATGTTTGTTTCGATCGGGATATTTGGTAAACTACGAGCATGCGAAACTTCCTCGTTGGTGTTTTTATTGGCATACTCATTTTCGTCGGCGGGTATTACGGAAAGCCGGCATTGCAGCAGTATATTGCCGCTCGGCAAACTATTTCTCCCATCGGAAAAATATTTGAAAAACCGCTTGCCAAATATACGATTATCAATTTAAGTGCGCGCACATACACCGGCAGCCAGATTGTGCTGGACCCACCGACGGCAACAACGAGTGCATATACCAAATATACATTCCATTTTACGAGTGACGGAAAAAAGGTAACGGGTGTGGCGCATATTCCCGCGGGCAGCGGACCGTTTCCTGTCGTCGTACAGTTCCGGGGGTATGTGGACCGCGAAAAATATTTTCCGGGCGAGGGAACGGGGCACTCCGCGGAAGTATTTGCCCGCAACGGTTTTATATCGCTTGCCCCGGATTTTTTAGGCTACGGCGGGAGTGATATGCCCTCACAAAACGTTTTTGAGGAGCGGTTTGAAACGTATACTGCGGCGCTCAATCTCCTTGCATCGGTGGGCACGCTTCCGGCAGCCGACGCATCACGCGTAGGGATTTGGGGCCACAGTAACGGAGGGCAAATAGCCTTGACCGTACTGGAAGTTCTCGGCCGTTCCATTCCGACTACGCTTTGGGCGCCGGTTACCAAGCCGTTTCCGTATTCAATTTTATATTACACCGACGATGCGGACGATCATGGAAAAATGCTCAGAAGAGAGCTTGCCAAATTTGAACAAGACTATGATGTGGAGCTGTATGCACTGACCACATATCTTGACCGCCTGGTCGGACCCATGCAGATTCACCAGGGGGGCGGCGACGATGCGGTGCCGCAGACGTGGAGCGATGTGTTTGTCAAAGCGCTTGAGGGTAAAGAGAATGTTCAGTATTTTGTCTATCCCGGCGCCGACCACAACATGAACGGCGCATGGGATACAGTTGTTACCCGGGACATAACCTTCTTTAGGAAGTATCTCAAATAATCCGTTTCTGCCTTACGGAGCCGGCATGATGAACGGTGCACTGCAGCTTGCGGTGACTCCGAGATCATCTTTTAGTTCTACCTCTATCACTGTTTCCACCTGCGGGGTGAGAGCGATAGCTTTAGTTGTACAGCGGAATGTTTTACCGCCACGCTCCGGTTTATCCGTCATCGGACTGGTCACCTTGGATGTCGCGACAATTTTCCCGCTCTGGGATGCACTGATTGTACAATCTACAGATGCAGCGTTTGATAAATCAGCTCCCTCAACTGAGAAGTAATATTCCGGGAATCCGATTTTCGGATTGAAATATTGCGTGTCGCATCCGAGTTTCGTGATAGGTCCCGGTGTCGGCGTCGGAGCCGCTTGTGTCGCCGGGGTTTGGGTTGTGAGTTGTTTGGTTGATTTTGATCGGAGAATGTATCCTGCAATGACAACTGCAATCAAAACCACAATTCCCAATACATAATATTGTTTCACATCTTGCGTTTCCATAATTTTTTCCTCCTCTGTCATATAGCGTAGTATAGAAGCATTTGCGGTGGATATGCAAGTGGTAATTTATGGTATACTTATTCCCATGAGCGATATTCACGATCTTACTGTCAGAATAGGCCGGATGACGAAATCTTTGGATCACACCGGGGACCCGAAAATCATTCTTTTGTTCCTTATGGAGGAACTCGGAGAAGTGGCGCGCGCATATTTGAAGGAGCAGGGGCACAAGAAAAGTAATGACCGGGTGACGGAAACATTCCGCGAAGAACTGGGAGATGTCTTTTACCTTATTCTGCGTTTGGCAGCAGTTACGGATACGGATTTAGAAAAAGAACTCAATAAAACGGAGAAAAAACTTCTGAAATCACAACAGCCATAATACCCCAACTTTGATATAATACGATAGTTACGTCAGGATGGCGGAGTGGTCAATCGCAACAGACTGTAAATCTGTCGCCCTAACGGGCTCCCCAGGTTCGAATCCTGGTCCTGACACACAATCTTGCATTTCGGAGTCAAATCTTCTACGCTTGATATATGAAAGCATTTCTGTACGGTTTACTGTTCTTTGTCATTGTTGCCGTCGGCGCGTTTGTGTACCTCAAATACTTTTCTCCTTCCGGAACCGGCTCACAGACCTACAAAACGCAGTCCATTACCAAAACCGGTGAGCTTAGGAAAACGACGGTTGCAGGCAGCGATTTCACCCACATGCTGGTTGCCGCCGGCGAATCGGTGGGGGTTGCCTCCTATACCCTGAATCTGGATGATTACATCGGTAAACAGGTGGAAATTGTAGGCCAATACTCCGGTGATACGCTCTATGCGGACACAATCCAAATACGCGAGTAAACTGTTTCGCGCCGCAGGGAGTGATATCCGCACGACTATTCTTACCATACTATTTTCCGGTCCGCAGGACACAGGGACAATCCGCAAGAAACTGAAACGGTCCCCGAGTCTTATTGCGCACCACCTGAAGGTTTTGCACTCGGCCGGATGGGTGACGAAATCAAAATTCGGGAAGCTCGTAACGTATTATATACACGACAAAGCCGTGAGGGAGATTCTCGTATTCCTCAAAAAAGCCTCTTGAGCCCTTCCGCAGAATCGAACTGCGGTCAGCGGTTTACAAAACCGTCGCTCTGCCATTGAGCTAGAAGGGCACGGAGTAATTGTATCAAAATTGTGTAGGGAACGCGAAAGAGGGGAACTGTCAAAAATAATTATTTCGCCCTGTGGCTTGAGGTATTTTTCCCGATCGATTCAACCGGATGGACTGCTCCGAAGCTCACAAGCAGCGGAGACCTTTGTCCTGTCACTCCTTAAATATGAAGGAGTTACCTCATTTGTTTTGAACTTGTAGAGAAAAATAAGTCTCAAGATTCTCCACAGAGCATATCTATCGTAGAACGGGGATACGGCGTTGTCAAGTAGAATTAAAGTGAACTTGGGAGAAAAATATTCAGGAGAAAGTTGATGACGGGCGAAATAATGCGTTGGATCGGGGCGGTGCCGCCGAAGATGGGAAAGAGAAGTATGAGAAGAAATATCATGCCGTAGCGCTCCAGTTCATGCCACTCGCGCGCTTTGTCCTCCGACAGTATTCCCTCAACGATTTTAAATCCGTCCAGGGGATGAATGGGGACGAGGTTAAACACCCCAAGTATGATATTAAAAAGAATGATCTGGGCAAGGAATGCGGAAAGCAGAATGGGTAAAGGCAGCCGCAGTACAAGTGATGCGATTATGGCAACAATCAGATTAGAGATGGGACCGGCGATGGAAATGGCGGCACTGTCACGGCGGGGATTCCGCAGATTAAACGGATCAAACCGCACGGGCTTGCCCCAGCCGAACCGGACCAAAATGAGCATGATCGTACCGATGGGGTCAAGATGTGCCAGGGGGTTAAGAGTCAGCCGCCCCTGCAGCCTCGGCGTCGGATCCCCCAGATGTTCTGCCGTCCAGGCATGGGAAAATTCGTGTATGGTGATGGCAACGACAAGCGCCGCGAATCCGAAAAGTATTTCCAGAATGTTGAATCCGGACCCAAACATATGGTATAGTATAGCATCCATGGCATATCAATGTGACATCTGTTCCAAAAAAACTCGCGCCGGACGCTCGCATACCCATCACACGGGTGTTGCCGGCGGCCAGTGGAAACGACGGGCTCAAAAGACGCCCCGCTCATTTGCACCGAACTTGCACAAGGTAAGCTTACCGATTAAGGGTGTGATGACGCGGATGAAATTATGCGCCTCGTGTATTAAGCGCGTGCGTTTCGACCTCAAAAAAGCCCCGGTGAAAGCCTAAGGATTACAGAAGAATCCGAGACATCCGTCCGTGTTCCGTTTATATATCCAACCTGTTGCACAGTCTTCCGCGCGGGGAAGGGTGAGTGTCGGGCATGCAAATCCGGCTTTACTGCGCACATCCTGCGTCACGTTTTTCATGAGGGTGAGGACAACAACAAGAAGAATGAATGCAAGGGTGAGAAACAATATAAAGTTCCATGAGGAGAACGTATTTTTGACTTGTTTGGTATTTGTCCGCCGTTTTGTCATAACATTTCCTCCTATATCCAAATTACCCGAAGTTATTGTTTTGCGTCAAGTGGCATTTAGTCATACGTCTTTATATGGTACTATATTTTCGCTATGAGTAATGGCGAGGCTTTCAATGAGTTTGGTGATCCCGTATTTACCTATGACTTTCCTGATAGTACGCGGGAGGTGGGCAGGCGCGAGTTGCTCAAAACACTCCAAAGAGAAACGGTAATAGGTGACGAATTGGAAAAAAGTAAGGATCACATCATACACAAGAAGTTTATAAGTGCTAGCGGGCTGCGTTATGATAGTACATTGACCGATCATGAGCTTGCAATATCTACCGGATCAGGTTTTACATTTCACGCCGGCATTGGGAAAGATAAGATCTTACATCTTGATGTGGAATTAACACGTATGATAAGGGGTGAACTGACGCGGGATCCCTTATTTCCTCATTTTACCGATTTGGTTCGTATCGCATTGCATTACTTTCAAACAGGAGGCATGGAGGCTTTGGGTATTTTGGGTGCATGGAACCCAAAACACTTTCAGGATAACCGGAATGTGAATTATGACGTTTTTGTTGATCGTATAAACAAGGGGTTTTCCGAAGAGGAAGCGGCACTTGTTACTCCCACCGGTCGCGTGGTGTCCTCATTAGGATATAAGTATCCGGTTGTACTTTCACCGTCAAATAACAGAAAACCATTGACCGGTTATGATGTCGTGTTTTTGAAAAATAAACCGCGATAATGTATCGTACGTTAGTTTTGCAGATACGCAGATTGAAATGT
>MFKE01000018.1:21531-22168 GCA_001779455.1 Candidatus Gottesmanbacteria bacterium RIFOXYB1_FULL_47_11
CCGTCTTCGCGCGTGAGCCGCCTGGCGTACGGTTCGTTTCCTATTTTTTGCGCAACCCCCTTATTTTTTCCGGAACAATAATCGGGGAGGGCCTCGATAAGTAATTCTGCCCCGAGCTGAAAAAGCTTGGTGCGCAACGGGCCGCTTGTATCGCGCGAGGTGATGGGAATTGTTTTTTGAGCGATAATGTTTCCCCGGTCAAATTTTTCGGATAATGTGACGACCGTGACGCCGATCCGGGTGTCTCCGGACATGATCGCCCACGGCACGGGATCACCCCCGCGCCAGCGGGGGAGAAGGGATGGGTGGACATTGAGTCCGCCAAAGCGCGCCGACCGTATAAGATCAATAGGAATCATTTCGCCGTAACTAGCTGAAACAATTAGGTCAACATGTTCCCGCGGCGGCTGTGTATATACGGGTATATTTTTTTGATTTGCCCAACTTTCCACAGGAGTAGGAGTGACAATTTGTTTCCGGCCTACGGGTTTGGGCGGCTGCGTGACCACAGCGGCAACGCCGGGTAATTTTTCCAGAACGACGACGGAGTCAGGGGTTGAGCCAAAAAAAATAATCTTCATGAAAGGGTAATTTCTTCCAGTATGTCTTTCCCGGCTTCATCTTTTGCGGCTTGGTA
>MFKE01000018.1:22190-28586 GCA_001779455.1 Candidatus Gottesmanbacteria bacterium RIFOXYB1_FULL_47_11
ACCCGTTGGGCGTAGAGGACGCCGTTGGTGTGGTCGGTTTCATGCTGGATGATGGTAGCCAAAAATCCGGTAAATTGTTCCGTGTGTGCCACTCCCTGTTCATCCTGATACCGGAGGGTGAGAGATTGGGATCGGTTTACGCGTCCCCATATGTTGGGAATAGACAGACATCCTTCCAATTTGTTATCGCGCTCCGGAACGCCGTCAGTTTTTTCTTCTGACAATTTCACAATTTCCGGATTGGTAAATACCCGTATGCTGCTTTTTTCCGTCGGTCGCGTGATAAATATCCGCCATGGTTCACCTATCTGCGGGGCGGCAAGCCCCACCCCTTTGGGATTACTGGCCGCCAGGAGGGTAGACTTCATGGTTGCGATGAGTCTCGCCAGCCGCTTGTCAAAGGACGTGACCGTTTTGGCCGGGCTGGTGAGAACCGGATTGGGAGTGGTGACTATCGGTTTCATGGCGTTATTCTGGTTTGGAAATCTTGATCGTTTGGATCCACGCGGTCCAGATATTCCTGAAGCTCTGCCCGTGCCAAAGCGGGTTTTTTCATTTCCGTAAAGAACACGTACAGTCCGAAGTATGCGTCACGGTAATTCCTTTTCAACTCTTTCGCCTTTTGCAGAAGCTCCACGGCTTTTTCGTTTTCTCCGCCCCTGCCTTTGAGGATTGCAAGATTGTAGTAAATTTTGGGATCATTTGGTGAGAGGGTTAGCGCGCGCTCAAGAGCCGCCACTGCGGCTTGGTTTAAGGTCGGGTCAAATGATGCGAACGTGTAGTAAATTTTAGTCCGCGTTTTCCAGAAATTAATATTGTTGGGGGAGGTTGCTATAGCAATGTCGGACTCGGCGAGACTTCGTTTTGCCAGATCCGCCGCCATGGTGGCATTTTGATCCTGCGCAGCTGCAAGGGCAAGTGCCGCCAGGATTGACCCGTGTGCGTCATGATAGACCGGCTCTCCGGGATTAAGAAGAATGGATCGCGCCGTCAGGGCTTGTGCTGCCGCATTTTGACCGGAGCGCTCCAGCCGGTTGCCTGAGGCGTAGAGTGTATCTCCCTTCCAATACCGGTACAAAATCACGGTCAGAAGAAACGAGATAAGGATGATGGTGAGTGAGGTGATGCGGGTTGTTTGGGCGCTTAGAGAGGGGAGCTGCCATGAGCGCAGCTTCTGCGGATTGCGGTGCATGGAGATGACTATTGCCGGGAACAGGAAAAAGAAAAGCTGCATGACGACAACCGAAAAGCCGAAAAAGTCGGTGACAAGGATGGAAATCCATCCGGCAAAGAGCGCAAGGGCGAGCGGAGTATTTTTTTGTCTGATAAACCATAAGATAAATGCGCCGATGAGGAGGATATAGCTGCCCAGTCCGAAAAGTCCGGTTGTTGCAAGGTAGTTGAGGAATTCGTTGTGCGCTTTATTGTAGAGGAAATCCCATTCGCTGGTCATGTTGTGGCCCACGGGTCTGAACTGGTAAAACGCAAATGCGTAGGTTTCCGTGCCGGTGCCGATAATTATATTTTTCGTTGAACCGCGCCACGCGTTTATGGCCCCCTGCCAGACGTATTTTCGTATGGTGCCGGACTCCGTCCCGCCGGATTCAAGGGCCGTGCCGGAAGAAGTCACCTGTGGTTTGGGTGCGGCGGCCTGTTTATGCGTAAACCGGTCCCGCCATCCGCCAAATGTTACCCATCGGTCTACCTGTTCGATATATGTACCGTTTATAAATACAATGAGAAAAATCGCTATGTGGATAAAAGCAAATGGCTTCAGATATTTTTTCTTAAATTCCTTCAGTGACTTCAGTGACCACAGAAGCATTCCCCAAAACACAACATCCGCGGCAACAAGCCCCAGATATCCGGAGCGTGACCGGGTGTAGAGAAGCACAAAGAAGAAAAGGAGCGAGTATGCGTAGAAAAAGACGGACTCAAACCCAAGCGCCCAGGTGAGGGGAATGAGCGCAATGATATATGCGGCCAGCCAGTTGGGCTGGCCGAGCGTTGAAAATACGCGCGACTGCACGTCCTGCACCCACAAATTTTTGTCGATACCGAAATGCTCAAGCACGCCGTACATGGCGACAACCGACGCGGTTGTCAGAATCACTTTGACCAGTCTCGTGAGGCGGAACGTGGTGGCCGGGCGCGTTGCCGCAGCGGCTATGGCCGGCCATATGATGCTGAAGTTCGTGACAAATGCATAGTAGAGGGTGATGTAGGAGAGGACCGAGAACATCCCGCCGTTGAAGCGGGAGTAATATCCGAACCACGATACGTGCGGGTCTATGGAGAATATTGTCGCAACCAGCTGTGACAAGCCAAAAAGGAGGATGGGTATATCCAGGGGAGTACGGGCGACAGACAGCTTTTTTTCCGCAATTATCTTCACCGCCCAGGCGCCAAGGATGATGACGGTGAGGGCGTAGGTGAGCATCATCTTGTTGTACTCAAAAAGTTCAAAGTTCCACGGGGTAAGGATAAGGGGCACGAGGATCACAAGGAGGTAAAATCCCCAGCGGATGACCCGGTTGGTCCACTCAATGACGTTCATAGGGGTAAGTATATCATATTCAAAAGCTTGATTTTTTAGGCGAAATATGCTATAGGATATACTCTATGGGAACAGCTATGCGAAAGGAAACTACAGAAGGCGCCGGAGGCGTTGATTTTTCGTTGGGTTACCCTTCAGAGGAGCAAATTTTAGCCAGGACAGGTGTTCGTCCGGAGACGGCCCATACGATTTATTTAGAGCGTACAATGCCATTTACGCCATTTACGGTTTTTTCTAATCTTGGCGAATATCATTTTAGTGGTCATCCGTATCTTGGGGTTGGGGTTCGGCTTTTTCCGACGGTTAATCTTACCAACCGTGAAATATCTCTTTTGGTCGAGCAAACTCCCGGATACACTCAATATTATGATCCGTATCCGGATCCTGATCGTAAGTTTATTGAAGTTATGAGGATCCTTCGAGACACGCAAGCATATCGTTTTATGGAAGATCTCACTTTTGACCCCCGTGAATATGGACAAGGTGAAAAAGAAGCAGAAATGATTTTTGCTCAAGCACTCAGGCGAGCGATGTGCGATATTAGCGGACAAGATCATATTGCATCATTTCATCGCTCAGCACAGGCGCTTGCAAAGCGTGTTCCTCTCAATGATTTTAGTTCGAAATTTATGTCACTTACACCGCTTGATATGCTGCATCAGCTTTTATTTGTTGGGACATTTTATGAATCCCAGGGAGAAATAATGTGGAATCGTGTGACTCATCGGCGTGTCATTAGGCAGGCGCTGCACTATTTTTCAGCATTTGAGTCAGGAGACAATTTTATTAAGCCTGTCTATACACAAGAAAGGTTAGGTGCCCTTATTCACCACCTGACAGCTCCAAACGGGGGGGTAAATCCCTATATGATTGCACATATATTGAAGGATATGTGTCGTACAACGGATTTCGTTATGAATCATGGTCCTTGGCCGTTCCCTGAAAGATCAGTTTCTGTGATTGATCAAGCTAGTAAAGAGGTACAAGTAGCAGTGGGAATGCTGCCGCCACCGCGATAAGCGATAGCGGTTAATATTTATGAAAAATCCTTACGAAAATATGCGTTCAGATATACAGCAAGTTTCGGAAGAAGTGTTTGCCCAACGGCACGATGTCCGTAATTGGCTTGCCAATACGTGGAATATCCGGGGTCGCGGGCCGCTTTGGTTTAAAGAAGCCAGAGCGCTCTCACAATCGATACCCGACGGTCTGCCGATCGGGTACACCTGTAACGGGTGGGAGAGAAACGGCGCACCACATGATCCCAATATCATTTTTGTCCCCGGATCCTCACCCCCGGTTCTTATCATTGAGCGCGGGGTACCCACCGCACACACCCTGCTTCAGACGGCTCTTGCCATAGGAGCTCCCCATCACTGGGATGTTCATATGCTTACCCAATATCCGGAAAGGTGGCCGCCTGAGTACAATGAATTTTCACGGCCACAGCTTCTTCGTATGTATGACGGTCATCATGCGGAACATAAAGTAGTGGAGCTTAACGGACGGGCACATTATGGCCACAAGAGAGAACGTTCGTTATTTATTATTGACGACCTCCTGAAGTTTTTGAGACACGGCATGGATAACCAGCGGCACCGCGATAACTATATTGATCTGCTCAATAATGCGGGTAATCCCCGCTATGGCGGAGGACATGTGTTGGTGATAGCAATCATGCAGGAAAAAGACGATAAAGAGGTGAAGAGACTCCTCTATGGTAAGTATATGGGCCGGTTTCCAAACGTCATTTACGGCCCGGCACCGCAGGATCCTTTTGATCAGTTTCAGGTTGTACAACCCGGTAGCGAAACGTTCTATATTCCGATCGCATATTAGATCTGACAGGCGCAGTATGAATGTACGAAAAGAAGCATACGTCCAATCAGCGGTAAACACATGGGATTTTTTTTCGCGCAAAGATCCGAAATTTGTGCAGGCAGTATTCCAACCCTATCCGAACGTAGAAGATCCGACAGGGTTAAGTGGAGTTGTTCATGTATGGATGCAGAAAATGGGTTATAATCGGGTGCCCGATTGGCGGGGTGCAGGGCTTGGATTTTGGACAGAGACGCCGGATATTGGTTGGGCGAGGGTACAGCCGTGGGCAACGGCGGTTGAGATCCCGGGTATTCAACAATTGGAAATGCAGTCATTTACCCGTGGAACTCACGAGTTGGTGATTGCGCGTCCGGAAGCAAAAGCCCGCTACATGGCGGGCGCAGAGTAAATTGTCTATGTTTACATTGGAAACTCTTTCCAGCAGTCAATCTGAAGATGCGTCTTTTAGGATAACTAAAAAGGCGGAGGAGATGAAGTGGTTTTTGGAACAGGTATCCTACGAAAGAGATGTTCTCAGAGAAAATATTCTTCACTCGTTGGGTCGATTCGGTAGCCCGGAAATGCTCACCGAGGAAGGTTTGACAGCACTTGCCAGGGCGAGCGTCGCGGCATCTGAAGGAGTATTTCCGGTGGTACGCACACGAGTGTTGCAGGAGTTAACCCATCCGGGCAAAGGTAATAATTCCAAACTAACACAGGAGAGCGCAACTAATATTTGGCTTGATGAAGAAGCGGTTCAGATGCGCAGGCGCAATCGGGGCCGCGTAAGTCCCAAAATTTCTGTCTTGAGGTATATATTTAACAACGGATATGTAGAAGCTGATCCTGCAATTACGCGTGGGGAGTTGTACGATATCGTCTGTGAAAACCGTGTTTTCCGCAGAAACAGACTTATTCTCCGGTTTGCAAATGTCCTGCAGCGACGCTATGAGGAGCCTCCGTATTTGTATATGTTTGCTCAGTTTATACTTCACAAAACCCCCCAGGCGTATCAGGAAGTTTTTGCAGCCCTGTATAACCATTCCCCTTCATACGCGTTTATTGAGTGTGGTTTTGAACAACAGTCTGAACTTGCGTGTCTCTATACGGAACATCTGCGTTCAGGAACCCCGCTTTCGGAGCTCGTGACCAAAGAGGGGCGCGAGCGTTGGGGTGTTGACATTATAGGATAATTTTGATAATATCGCTAAATCTATATGGCTTTACCGGAAAACGGAAACAATCAATCTGTTGATAAACCTGCTGATGGGAAATTACAGAAACTGCAAATTGTAGTTAAAAGCAATATTTCCCCTCTGTCTCTAGAAGATGTAAAGGAGCTTGGGTTAACTATTGACCCAAAGGTTCCGACGTTTACTTCGGCAGAAAGAGTTGGTGCGGACGGGAAACCTGAACACGTATATTTGCTATCAACCCGCGGTGGAAGTGTTTTTCTTCTCGAAAAAGATGATCCCATGGTACAGGAGTTAAAAATGGCGGCTGCAGCGGCGGCAATTGATGCATTCGAAGCAACATCGCCGTTAGAAATTGCAGGTAGCGTGAAAAAATCAATAGAGGGGTATGGGTATAAGTTTACCGGTGGACCTCTTGAAGCGCTGGATCTTGCCATTGAAGCGATGGGGAAGTTACGACAACTGCAAGAAAATCAGCTGAAAGTTATCAATCTCAATGCGGCGCAGGCTGCTGCAAGACAATTAACTTCCGATATTGGGGAGCCGCTCCATAAGTTTATGGTGCTTCCTCCGCACAGGAAATTAGCCGCAATGCTTTTTTCAGAAACAATGATGGTTGTAGCGGCTCAGGACCTTCTTAGTCCGGACACAGTTGAGGTCGCCAAGGACATGCAAAAGATTGGAAAACACTTGTCTGAACGGCGGGCGGAACTTATGAACATGTGGGTCGAACATGTTGCGCAAGCCGGATCGACGTTAGTAACAAAAACAGGAGAGACAGCAGCAACCCTCATAGCAACGATAATCACCAAAGGCGGCGATTCA
>MFKE01000018.1:28607-33109 GCA_001779455.1 Candidatus Gottesmanbacteria bacterium RIFOXYB1_FULL_47_11
TTCTGGATCTTATCGAGTCAAGCGGATTGACAATCAATAAATTCTTTAGAAATCTTTTTTCATCTAAAAGTGAATCGGGGGATCAATCTCAATACCCTGAGGAGATGTCAGGTGATTATTTTACAACCTCAGAGGCTACGAGTGGATTTGGCGTTAATAAGTTGCATCCGACACAGCCAAAAACACCTTCTGGGGCACACTATGTACGCGGCGGCATCCCAAACGAACCATCGGATCGTCGTAGTTAATCTATCTTACCGATTTTTCCCGCGAACAACCTATTTTCTTCTTGCACGATTTGATTTATATCTATACACTAAAAATATGCCGGAGGATGGAGATGTCATTAGGGTAGGCAAAGGCGGTAGTATTACAGGAACACCGATATCTCGTCGAGATTTTTTGATAATATCCGCTACTGCTGCAGCAGCAGGGATTATAGGAAGACGCGTTTTACACAATGAGAAAGGTCCTCAACCTGAAGTAGGAGATGATATAAATAAAATCAAGGAGTTAGTATCTCCGGATGTCCTTCGGGGTATGGGAGACCTGGTTGTTACCCCTTTTGGGCAGACAAGCAAAATTAAGCTACCATATCCGAAAGGAAGCACTTTTCGCGGATTTCAAGTGATCAATGAGGGCATTACTACAATTCAAGTTGCCACGGCGAAATTTGATCGACTATGGGGGCCTACGCAGGCAAGCTTCCCGTTTGGATCAATAGAACAAACTATTATCGTTGAGCCAAATATCGGAGCAACAAACGGATTACCGAGAGATCCAAACAAATGGATGGTAGAAAACATGATTGGCTTGAGCGCAGATGATACGAATCCTCTTGCTGTTATTTCGCTTCGGAAACCGGATGCATTAGAAGGCACGTATCTTATGCCTTTTGCAGCCCGGACTCTTTCTGTATCAGGTAAGATTCCGGAAATAGGACAGGCATTCGTTGCAGGGGGAAAAGCATGGGATGGAAGTGATAAGCCTGTATTAGCAAGGTTACGTTTCGATGCTATTACGGAGCCGAGTACAAATTTTCCGGGATATCCACTATACACATTATCTATTATGGAAGGAAAAATGCCACAGACAGGTGCAGTTCTATTTGGACAGGATAATAAAGCATATGGAATGTTTTTAGGAACACTGAAGAAAACTCCGGAAGGACAAGTAGTTGCGCTGCCATTTTTTAATAACAGTCCACAGGAATTAGTACAAAAGGCGTGGGGCGGGGTGAAGTAGTACAGGGTCGGGAGTGGAAAAGAAAAAACAAAATCAAAAATGGCGCGATTGCCACTTCGATCGTGCTTTTTGCTCATGCACCACTCCCAACCCGATAATTGCATCTTGGTGGTACAGGCACCAAGATTCTTTAGCCGACCGGTTTGGTCATAACACTCACGTTTTCCCGTTTCATTTTTGCGTTATCACAGGCTGGATTGCGGCATTCGCCGTTTATCAAGACTGAACCACAAGCGCAAATGGGTCGTATCGGACGCGTATTTTGCCGACACGTGGGACAAACATGAGGTTGACCGTTGATTTGTGAACCACACGTTCTACAAATCACTAAACACCTCCTCGAGTTGGATTAACGCTTTTTAATACCAATAAAGAGAGTGTTTACACCAATAAATGATCTCCTGTCCTGTACCCAGGGGATGTTCATAAGAAAAGGTTGCTATTGAAACGTGCGAGTCTATATCCTATAACATATGAATGTTTTTGTAAAGATTTTGGATATCCTATTAGGATTTGTTGAATTTTCTTCCGCCGGTTTTGGGGAATTTATGGTGTGGATCCCCTCCGCGTTCACGCCAAAGTTGTTCCATACTGAACGCAAGTGTTCGTGACTGTGGCCTGGTAATTTCTGCAACGATCGATTCATTCGGAAAATCAACACCCTCCGGCCAATCAGGTTCGATGAATTCGATAGGTGTTTGATCTAGGTGCATCAACGTGTACGGTTGCATGTCTGGAAAGATTGCATACAGCACGTGTCCGGTCCCGAGATCTGTGTCTGTTTTTTCAATAAGCCGTACGACACGATAGACCGTTGGGGCGGTCCAATCCATCTCATCTTCGCCAACCTGTATTCTACCGATAACTGTTTCCGGATGAACAGTATAGACTCGCGTATCAATGCGATAATTAGCAAATAATGCATCCTCTCCGAGCGATGTAATCGGATCTCCCCACGTATCGGGGTAAACCGTTCGTGTATATCGAGGCGCTCTCTTTCTTTCTTTTTCTATTCGTTGAGCCATACCGACCATAGTATACAATGTGGGAGCAAACTTTTGTGATAGAATGAGGCAACAATGCTAGATTTTATATTCGGACTTCTTTCCCACGATTTAGGTATAGATTTAGGGACGGCAAACACCCTCGTGTATGTGAAGGGGAAAGGTATTGTCATCCGCGAGCCCTCGGTTGTCACCCGGCACAGGAAGACCAAGCAGATTATTGCAATCGGCAGTGAGGCCAAGATGATGCTTGGCAAAACGCCGGGGACGATTGAAGCATTCCGGCCTCTGAAAGACGGCGTGATTGCGGATTTTGACGCGGCCGCCGCTATGCTCA
Organism: Candidatus Gottesmanbacteria bacterium RIFOXYB1_FULL_47_11; assembly: GCA_001779455.1. Taxonomy (GTDB): domain Bacteria; phylum Patescibacteriota; class Microgenomatia; order UBA10105; family UBA927; genus XYB1-FULL-47-11. The sequence continues at coordinate 31,194 of MFKE01000018.1, forward strand.
AACACTACATTCAGCTGGTTCACCAGCAGCCCAAAAATTCCATGCTTCCCAAAATTCCGCGGCCAAAAGTGGTGGTGGGGATTCCCTCGGGAGTGACGGAAGTAGAGCGCCGTGCGGTGCAGGAGGCGGCGATTATGGCCGGAGCGCGCGAGGCATATCTTATCGAAGAGCCTATGGCCGCAGCAATCGGAGCCGGACTCCCTATTCAGGAGAGCTCCGGATCATTTATCTGCGATATCGGCGGGGGCACGACTGAAATTGCCGTAATGTCCCTGGGGGGCATCGTCGTCAACCGCAGTATCCGTATTGCGGGAGATGAGATGGATGAGGCAATTGTGAACTTTATGCGGCTCAAATACTCGCTTCTTATCGGCGAGCAGACGGCAGAGGATATCAAAATTGCGGTGGGTAGCGCGTATCCTGTGGAGAAGGTCGAACGTCAGACGGTTGTGCGCGGACGTGATATCGAGACGGGTCTTCCCAAATCTATCCGGGTGAGTGAGGCGGAAATCCGGGAGACGCTCTCGACCGTTATTCATGAAATTATCGAAGCATTATCCGAAACCATTGAGGAGACGCCGCCGGAATTAATCGGCGACATCATGGAGCACGGGATAGTCCTTGCCGGCGGCGGGGCTCTTATTCGCGGGATCGATAAGCTTATCGCAACCGAAATTAAAATGCCCGTCTGGGTGACGGACGATCCGCAGACGGCAGTCGTGCGCGGAGCCGGCAAACTGTTGGATGATGAAGCGCTTCTGCGGAAAGTAAAAGTCGCGCAGAGAAAAGTATGACACATCGCTTGGCCACTATTATTTCCCGGGTTTTTGATCCGTTTCTCATGCTCGCTGTTGTGTTTGTTGTGATTCTTTCAGGCTCTCCGGCTTTTGTTCCGGCATTTTTTGTTATGGTTGTGTTGCCCCTTGTGCTGTTTATTTTTGCCTGGAAGACACGGCGTGTCAGCAATTGGGATGTGAGTGACCGCAGACAGCGGCCGAAGATTCTGTGGACACTGGTTGGCATTGAGACAATGGGTACAATAGCATTTCAACTCTGGCCCGTTATTCCGATTATTATAGTCATCACGGTGTTTACCGTTATTACCCATTTTTGGAAGATTTCCGGTCATGCGATGGCAGCAGCTTTGGCTACAGGTACTCTTGTTGCTCACTACGGATTTGTGTGGTGGCCGGTGCTTCTGGTTGTCGGCGTAGTTGCGTGGGCGCGGGTCGTCCGGCGTGATCACACGCTTGCCCAAGTCATTGCCGGCGCCCTCTATTCATGGATTGTATTATTTGTATTGAATAATTACTTCGTATGAAGTTGGGTAAAGCATTCTCGGACAATGTGTTTGTAGAGCAAAAAACGTACACGCGTATGCGGGAGCCGGGTGGCTCCTGGTGGCTTGGCACCGGCCGGGCACTCATATTTGCGACCATTCTTGTTGCGGTTTTTTTTGTCCTCATATGGCGGCTGTTTGACCTCACGATTATCCGTGGCCACGAATTCCGCACGCTTGCAGACAACAACCGGATCCGTGAACTGGTGCGCCATGCGCCGCGCGGACTTCTCCTGGACCGCACAGGGAGGCCGCTTGTTGCCAATATCCCGCAATATAGACATATTAAACCGGATGGGACGCAACTTATTTCCAAAGAAGAAGGCGAGCGTCTTTCTCAGTCCGGATTGCCTGCAGGGAATTTTCTGGAGGTGGACTGGCGGCGTCAGTACCTTTTTGACAGTTTAAGTCAGGTGGTGGGTTTTACCGGAGAGCTGAGTGGCCGTGAGCTGGCAGATGAGTATTATCAGCTCCGTCTGTACCGGGCAGGGGACCGCATCGGCCGGGCGGGGGTGGAGGCGGTATTTGAGGATAAACTGCGCGGGCGGGACGGCAAGGAGCTCGTGGAAGTGGATGC
>MFKE01000018.1:33142-38099 GCA_001779455.1 Candidatus Gottesmanbacteria bacterium RIFOXYB1_FULL_47_11
GGAAGAAATTCCCGGTCAAAACATTACCCTGTCTGTTGACGCTATGGTGTCAGAGGCTGCCGCACGGGTATTCCCCGCCGGGGAAAAAGGAGCGGTTGTCGTTGCCAAGCCGACAACCGGTGAAATTCTTGCGCTGTACTCAAGCCCCCTCTTTTCGGCAAACAAATTTTCCCTCGGCATGTCGCAGGGGGAGTACGAAGCGCTTATTACCAATCCCGACCAGCCGATGCTCAATCGCGCCATCGCAGGCGTGTATCCGCCGGGAAGCACATTCAAAATCATCATGGGGATTGCGGGCCTGGAGGAAGGGACACTGAAGCCGGACACGGTTATTGTGGATGACGGGACCATCACTATCGGGCCGTTTTCATTTTCCAACTGGTACTTTACCCAATACGGCAAAACGGAGGGAGCAGTCGATATCGTGAAAGGGCTTCAACGGAGCAACGATATATTTTTCTACAAAGTCGGGGAAGGCCTCGGTATCACAAAAATCGCCAAATGGGCGCGCGAGATGGGAATAGGGAAGCCTTTGGGAATAGAGCTCTCGGGCGAAGCGTCGGGACTCGTGCCGGATCCTGCATGGAAAGCAACGCGGTTTAATACGCCCGAGGACCGTGAGGCCCGCAACGACCAGTGGTATTTGGGCGATACGTACCATATCTCCATCGGCCAGGGATACCTGCTTACGACGCCGCTGCAGGTAAATGCATGGACAGATATCATTGCAAACGGAGGCAAGGCATGCCGGCCGACGATACAAAAAGCGATAAGCGATAAGCGGCAAGCGACAAATTGTAAAGATTTGGGAATAAAAAAGGAAACGGTAACGCTCATTGCCAAGGGTATGCAGGCGGCATGCGCTACCGGCGGGACCGGCTGGCCGCTGTTTGATTTCGGCATCAGGCGTGACGCGAATGGGGCTGCTTCTGCATCGGGCACACTGACGAGTATTCCAGTCGCGTGTAAAACCGGTACGGCGGAGTTCGGCGATCCGAAAAACCGGACTCACGCATGGTTCACGGCATTTGCTCCTGTTGAAAATCCTGAAATTTCTGTTACGGTTCTCGTCGAAGGCGCGGGAGAGGGGTCTAGTGTCTCCGCCCCGGTGGCAAAGAAAATATTAGAAGAATGGTTTGGGAGGTAAAGAGCGAAATAATGAAATGTATGTCGTAAGAATGAGTGTCTTTTTATAATATGTGTTAAAAATAGCGGTATCCAGCGGAGGAGGTTTTGGTGTATTCATGAGAGTAACCATTGTTGTAGCAAGGTCTTTCGCATTGCGAGTTTTAAAAAGACATGAACGATCAGGAAAACGATGCGCTATCTCCGGCAATGCTCCGTCATTTGCCAGAATTACAGGAAGATTATGTGTCAGAGCCTGAAGTGTAACAATGCTCTGCGCCTCATACTGACCAGGCATAACGAAAGCATCACTTAAAGAAAAAATTTGGCCCACTTCTTTGGAGGTTAAAAATTGTTCTTTGATTTGGACATTCGCTAATTTGTTCTCGTTAGCAAATTTTTGTAACAGGCTTCCTTGTCGGCCTTTCCCTGCGAAGAGCAAATACGGAATTTTTTCTCGCTGGGGTGATCTTTTTATTTTTTTAAATGCCGTAAGTAATTTTAATAAGTTTTTATCCCAATCCAATCTTCCAAAATACAAAAATACGTATGCATCCTCCGGAATATTCCATTGTTGACGTATGGTTGTTTTAGATTTGGAATCGTTTGTCTGAGGCATTTCAATCCACATAGGTATTTCAGTGATTGGGGTTTTGACGCCGTGTTGTTGTAGCGTTGATTTAATAAATTCTGAGGGTGCAACAATATGGAGTTGAGAATTAAAAAACCATCGATAATATTTCCATAGGGCAGAATGTAACAGCGCTGTGATAGGTTTAGGTAAATAAGGGAAATAGCTAATAATATATCCGGGTACGCCATGACAAGAAGATATCATCGGTATATGTTTTTTTCGCGCAATAAGTAATGCGATTAGTCCGATCGGGCCCGGTGAGTGGCAATGAATGACGTCAGGAGCAAACGTTACTATCTTTTTTTCCATATCTCTATAAGAAGGGAACGGAATATAATGGTCAGTTCGGATGGGATTTTTTATAGAGGTTATTCCAAGAACCGAAGGGCTCCCGATACTATTTTGATTTTTGTTGGTAAATTTTATTGGCGCAATAATTTTAACCGTGTGCCCCATTTTTTCAAATTCTAAACCTAAATTATGAACAACCGTGGTAACACCGCTTATAACGGGAAGGTAAGAATCTGTAGTGAGTAATATTCTCATACCAAGCTTGTTTTTCCTATTTCATAGTGTACACTATGAACATTTGAAAATAAAAAATATGATACAGCGGCGACGAGTGCAGGATATTGCTATTCGGGGTTTGATGGCATGTCAAACCAACGTTGGTATTATAGCAGGCCCCGGTCATTTCGTTGATCTGTGGGCGCGGGACAGTTTGTTTGCCACGTTTGGCGCGGGAGCAGCGATCACAAAAAAAACTATTGAAACGTTTCTCCGGCATCAGCGAACAGACGGTCTTATCCCGTACCGTGTACGCCGGAGCGCTGTTTCGCTGAGCAAATATTTCGGTACACCCAAATATCTTTCTTCACCGGTTGCCGACTTCCGCTCATACCAATCCGGTGGTATCGTGCCCGACGGGGGACTGATGACGGTGATAGCGACTTTCGGGTATGTGCGGCGATCCGGTGACAGACAATTTTTTGTTACACACAAATCGCAACTCGTCAAAGCAGTAGAGTGGTATGATGAGAGGCTCAAAAACAATCTTATTTCCGAATGGTTTCTCTGTGAATGGGCGGATGCGGTGTTAAAAGTCGGCAAGACGCTGTATACAAATATATTGTATTGGAAAGCACTGGGAGATTTGGGAATGCATGCGAAACAGCGGACGGTAGGGGATGCGATACGGAAATATTTTTGGAACGGAACGTTTTTTGGCGACTGGATAGACTATCGGCGTCAGAATTATTTTGCCTCTCATGCCAATATGCTTGCTATTGTTTTTGGTTTTACCACGGAGAGGGAGGCCGCGCGCATACTCTCCTACGCACGCCGTCATTGTTGGAACGGATGGACGCTGGAAACGAATTATCCCAGGTATCCGTTTTGGCGGATTCCTCTTCATAATCACCTTGTCGGTATGGGGGACTATCATAACCGCGGGTGCTTGTGGTTGCAGCCGGGGATCGTGTATGCGATGGCTCTTTATAAAGCCGGACAGCAACAAGAGGCCAGGCGCGTGTTTGACGCCATTTCCAAAAAAATTGTGGAGTACAATGGAGTATACGAGGTATATGAAAAAAGCGGGAAGCCGGTTGCGCGGCGATTCTATACGTCCGAACAGCCGTTTGCATGGAGCGCAGGGCTCTACTTATGGGCGTATCGCGACTGTTTTTCTTCGTGATCCACGGTATCCGCGGCTCCTCCGGGAAATTTCCGATCCGCCTGCCCTCCTGTATGTGCGCGGGCGCGGCACGAAAATTAATCTCGAAAAGACAATCGCGGTTGTGGGTACCAGACATGTGACCGGCTACGGGAGAGCAATAACAATAAAACTGGTGACTGAGTTGGCTGCGCGCGGATATACTATTGTCTCGGGCCTGGCCTACGGCGTGGATACCGTGGCACATCAGGCGGCGATTACTGCAGGCGGCAAAACAATCGCGGTGTTGGGATGTGGTATTGACATTATTGCCCCCGCAAGTAATGCTAAACTGTATTGGGATATTGTTGAGGGCCACGGCGCTGTTGTTTCTGAAATTCCGCCGGGAGTACGGACGGACAAGAAACGATTTGTGACCAGAAATAGAATTATCAGCGGATTATCATTGGGCGTTGTGGTTATAGAGGGAGGGGACAAAAGCGGGACCCTGATTACAGCACGGTATGCAGCGGACCAGGGCCGCGAGGTGTTTGCGGTACCGGGTCCCCTTACCAGCCCATACAGCCGTGCACCCTCGATACTTTTGAAAAACGGGGCGAAACTGGTAGAATCCGCGGATGATATTATAGAGGAGTTGCCATTATGAAGCAGTTAGATATTCATGTAGGAGATGAAATTCTTTTTACATCATTTGACGGTAAGCGACAATTTACACACAAAGCTGTTATATGGCAAGTTGATAATCAAGACTGGTTTCACGCCTGCGTGCTCTTCGAACAATCAGATACAGAGGCCCTCAACGGGGGGGCAGTTGGTGATATAAGAAGAGAAGATATAAAAGAGGTTATTGATCGTTGGGATGCAGATCGCTTCATGGCAGCAGTACGGGCAGGAGAAAAGATAACGGGATTTCGGTGGCCTGAAGACGAGTTGACCAAAATACAAACAGAGATGAAAAATCCGTCTCACAAAGAAAAATTATGAATTTAATTATTGTTGAATCACCGACCAAAGCACGGACACTGACGAAATATCTGAAGGGGAAATACCAGGTCGTTGCCACCATGGGTCATATCCGTGATTTGCCCAAGAGCGATTTAGGGGTGGATGTAGAGCATGATTTTTTGCCCCGCTATATTATTCCGCGTGATAAGGCCAAGCACGTGAAGGACCTCAAAGCCACCGCAAAAAAAGCGGATGTGATTATTCTGGCCACTGATCCTGACCGCGAAGGGGAGGCAATTGCCTGGCATGTTGCGCATATATTGTCTGAGGATAGTAAGAAATCAAAAGCAAAATCGAAAAAAAGCCCCGCATTCGAGCGTATCGCGTTTCACGAAATTACCGAGCGGGCAATTAAGGAGGCGCTGGAACACCCCCGCACCGTTGACCTGAAACTTGTTGATGCACAGCAGGCGCGGCGTGTCATGGACCGGCTGGTGGGGTATCGCCTGTCGCCGCTTCTGTGGCAGAAACTTTCCAAACGGTGGCTTTCTGCCGGCCGTGTGCAGTCGGTCGCCGTACGG
>MFKE01000018.1:38122-62022 GCA_001779455.1 Candidatus Gottesmanbacteria bacterium RIFOXYB1_FULL_47_11
AATCGCGCGTTTTACCAAAAAAGAATATTGGACGATTGAGGGTAAATTTGATCCGGCTATTACAGCCCAGCTCGTTTCCAAAAACGGTGTGAAGTACGAAGAAATTCTCACGTTTGATTTATTTGACGGAAAATACACGACCGCCTCATCTGTGATCCGCGACGAGCGGTCTGCCAAAGAGATTATTGCGGATGTACGTTCTCCCTTTACCGTGACCTCGGTTGATAAAAAAGAAATCCGCAGAAATCCGCTTGCGCCGTTCACGACAAGCACGCTTCAGCAGGATGCCGGCCGGAAACTTTATTTTTCTGCGAAAAAAACCATGCAGATTGCCCAGAAACTGTATGAGGAAGGATATATTACCTACCACCGGACCGACAGCGTGAACCTTGCAGAGAAATTTATAGACGAGTGCCGTTCGTATATAAGCGCCACATTCGGGCGCGAATTTGTTGCCGATGCTCCCCGCAAATATCAGACAAAATCGCGCGTTGCACAGGAGGCGCACGAAGCTATACGGCCGACGGATGTTTCGCGCCTTGCAAGCGCACTGGACGGGGACGCGGAGCTCAACCGCGATCACCACCGGCTCTATGAACTTATCTGGAAGCGGGCTGTTGCCTCCCAGGCTAAGGAAGCGGTCTTTGACTCCACGACGATTGATATAACCGACATAAACAAGTATGTGTTTGAGACGCAGGGGTCGGTAATAAAGTTCGAAGGCTTTCTCAAAATCATGGGGCGCGATGTTGATGAAGTGATTATCCCCGATGTTGCCGTCGGTCAGGTAGTAACGCTTACGGAAGAAGCGCCCACTCAGCACTTTACCAACCCGCCGCCGCGCTATACGGAAGTGTCCCTGATCAAAACGATGGAAGAAAAAGATATCGGCCGTCCGTCTACCTACGCGCCGATTATTTCGACGATTCAGGACCGGCAGTATGTAACGCGCGAGGACAAAAAATTAGTACCGACCGAACTGGGGAATTCCGTTACGGACTTTCTCGTGCAGTATTTTCCGGATATTCTTGATCTGCCCTTTACCGCAAAAATGGAGGCCAATTTGGACGCGATAGCAAACGGAGAATCCCAGTGGGTACCCGTCGTCCGCGAATTTTATACACCGTTTGAAAAAGATCTGAACAACGCCTACGACAAAGCGGACAAGGTGAAAGTAGCCGAGGAAGTCATTGACGAGAAATGCCCGGATTGCGGAAGCCCGTTAGTTATCCGCATGGGGCGGTTTGGTAAATTTGTCGCCTGTAGCACGTTTCCGGCTTGCAAATATACGCGGCAGTTTGCCCAGAAGTTAGACATGAAGTGTCCGAAGTGTGGCGGGGATATTGTGATTAAGAAAACTAGGCGGGGCAAAACATTCTATGGTTGCAGTAATTATCCGAAGTGCACCTTCGCCGCGTGGAAGAAGGAAGATATAAAAAAGGAAGATATAAAATAAGAAGCTATATTGCTCCGTTGTGATATACTGGGCTTGTATGGATGACCGCCGCCGCACGCTTGCTGCCATCACCGTGATCATCGGATTTCTTGTCCTTGTTGCAGTTATCGTCGCTGCCCTCGTTTCCGGAAAAAAAGTAGTGTCTCCGGTGCCGGAGGACACAAGTGTGATCAAAATTATTTTTGTTACCCCGACGCCCACTATGCCCGCAGAATCGTCGACACCGACGACTAAGCCGACAGCTACCCCCAAGCCCGCGGTGAAAGTCACAACCCCCAAGCCCACCGCCACATCGACACTTACCCCGGCAACCACGACCGCAACACCCACACAAACACCGACCGCAACACCAACGCCGTAAGTATGGAAACCCTGCTTGCCCTGGATCACCAACTCTTTTTTCTCATTAACGATCTGCCGCATACCCCATTATCGGATACGATAGCCTTTACCATTTCAGGAATCGGTGTCGGGGGACTCATCTGGTTACTCCTCTCCGTTCTTATCTTTGTGCGGGTAGAGCGCCGCGATCACTGGTTTTTTTTGCCGGTCGTTCTGGCTACCGCGTTCTCGCAGTTTGTGACAAACATGTGGCTTAAATATTTTTTTTCACGCAATCGCCCGCCGGGGTCAGCGATGAGTGATTATTCATTTCCCTCCGGCCACGCGACATTTGCATGGGCGCTTGCCGTTGTACTTGCCAGTAAACAGCCGCGGCTTAAATATGCATATTTTTTGCTGGCCGTCCTTATTTCTCTTTCGCGGATATATCTGGGGAAACATTATCCTGCCGACATTGTTGCCGGGAGCGCGATTGGCCTGGGGATCGGTTATTTTTCTTTATGGATTGAAAAAAAGATAATTTACTACCGTATCCGCAGGCGGAAATAATGGTAAAATACCTTCATGATTAAGCTCAATGCCAAAGAACTCCGGACAACGCCTGTCGATGAGGAAGCGGCCGCGGCGATTAAAAAAAATCCGATTACGATAATCCTTGATAACGTGCTGGATACATATAACGTGGGATCGATTTTCCGTCTGGCAGATGCGGTGGCAGCGGAGAAGGTGATTTTATGTGGACAAACGCTTACACCCCCTAACTCCCGGATAAAAAAAGCATCCATCAATACCACCGGGTGGGTGAATTGGGAATATGAAAAAAATACGATTGACGCGGTTAAAAAATTGAAAAAGCAGGGTGTGAACATTGTAGCCGTCGAACAGGACCCGCGGAGTAAACCCTTTAACAAAGTTTCGTATCAATTTCCCGTCGGAATTGTTGTGGGGAATGAAACAACCGGGGTTGCCAAAGATGTTTTGGACGCGGCAGATATGATTGTCGAACTTCCGATGTGGGGGGTAAACAAAAGTCTCAACGTGATGGTTTCCCTGGGTATTGTGTTATATGAAATTACAGAAAACTTCTAAGATTATTCTGGCAGTCGTGTTTATTCTTGCGTTTGCGATTCTGTCCAAGTACGAAGACCGGGCGGGTGTTCGGTCATTGGATTTTGCCGCTACTGTTAAGGTACAGGATAAGATTGATAAATCTACGCATCTGAGGCTTGCGTCATTGGTTGATAACGTAATGGAGGGTTCTTCATTTTTTGCCGGTCCGGAGTTTACGAGTGTCGTCGTTCTTATTCTCACGGGCGTTGCGTTTAGAAAAAAGCGCTGGCGCGCCGTCCTTATACCCGCTGCGTTTGTACTCATCGTGTTTATTGAACTATACGGGAAGAGCATTGTTCATCATCCCAGCCCGCCTTTTAGCATGATTAAACATACCACGAGCGTATTTCCGGCTAATTACATCAATGAACAATTTTCGTATCCATCCGGCCACGCCGCCCGGGCCGTTTTTTTAGCGCTTATCACATGGATGGTATTGCGGAAAAAACGATTGCTGGGCATAGGTTTTGTAGGGTATGTGATACTCGTTTCCGTGAGCCGCATCTACCTGGGCCACCACTGGCTGTCGGATGTTGCCGGGGGATTGTTCTTAGGCGCAGGAGCAGGGCTATTGACTATGACTTTGATCTCCCCTATAATTGACAAGCAATGAGTGATTAACCCGTAAGACCATTGGATTTGGGTACAACCATCCCGACCAACTGGTCGGGTTTTTTTGACTCTTTGGTTTGTGAGTAAATTCTTATTTACGAACTTACCAAAGAGCAATCCGCCAAAGCGAACATTCGTCTGCGTGGCTGTAAGCCTCGAGACGAATTTGAGCGATGGTGGATAACCGCTCAAGCAAAGCACTTTGACCCAGCCATGACTTACTTCTCGCCTTAGTAGATTTCTACTGCGGCTCGAAGAGCGTTCATTTGCGGGTCTTCGTCGCTCATCACGAAGACGTGATGGCTCCTTGACAATCGAATGGTGGTAGGAATTTTATATTGATGCAAAGCTGTTAATTCAGTCTTGCGTCAATTCTTTTTGAGAGTTTGATCCTGGCTCAGGATGAACGCTGGCGGCGTGCCTTAAGCATGCAAGTCGTACGGAGATTGTGTCTAGCACAAAGATAGTAATCCGTTCCCTTGTTATGCCCAAGCACTAGTCAGTTTGACTATTTTTTGGCGTATAACGAGTGGAGCGAACGATTATTATTTTCGTGCTAGGCATGAAATCAGTGGCGGACGGGTGAGTATAAGCAAGGAACGTACCCTTTACTCTGACATAGCTCGTCGAAAGACGGGGTAATATCAGATGAGAACGCAAGTTCAAAGTGATTAACCTCACGGTATTGGAGCGGCCTTGTTCCTATCAGCTTGTTGGTGGGGTAATGGCCTACCAAGGCTCTGACGGGTAGGGGGTGTGAGAGCACGACCCCCCACAATGGCACTGAGACACGGGCCATACATCTACGGATGGCAGCAACTGGGAATCGTTGGCAATGGGCGAAAGCCTGACCACGCGACGCCGCGTGAGGGATGAAGTATCTCGGTATGTAAACCTCTTTTACGGAACTATCATGGTTCCGAGAATAAGCACCTACAAACTACGTGCCAGCAGTCGCGGTAATACGTAGGGTGCAAGCGTTATCCGGATTTACTGGGCGTAAAGGGTCGTGTAGGTGGTTTATCGCATCGTGCTTGAAAGCCCGAGGCTCAACCTCGGCGTTGGGCACGAGATGGATAGACTAGAGGGAGGCAGAGGTAAGGGGAACTCATAGTGGAGCAGTGAAATGCGTTGATATTATGAGGAACACCAAAGGCGAAGGCACCTTACTGGGCCTCATCTGACACTCAGACACGAAAGCTAGGGGAGCGAAGCAGATTAGAGACCTGCGTAGTCCTAGCCCTAAACGCATGTCTGCTAGATGCTTTCCGCAAGGGGAGTGTCGTAAGCTAACGCGTTAAGCAGACCGCCTGGGGAGTACGATCGCAAGATTAAAACTCAAAGGAATTGACGGGGACCCGCACAACCGGTGGAGCGTGTGGTTCAATTCGAGACAAAGCGAAAGACCTTACCAGGTCTTGACATGGTACCGTTTTAAGCACCTAGAAATAGGAGCCTATCCGCAAGGATGGTATCACAGCTGCTGCATGGCTGTCGTCAGCTCGTGCCGTGGGGTGTTCCTTTAAGTAGGAGAACGAGCGCAACCCGTATTCGATGTTACAAGTGTCATCGGAGACTGCCCTGGCTTATGTCAGGGAGGAAGGAACGGACGACGTCAAGTCAGCACGGCGCTTATGACCTGGGTCACACACACCCTACAATGGCGAATAACAATGGGAAGCTAGCGCGTAAGCGTATGCAAATCTCCTGTAAATTTCGCCTCAGTTCAGATTGGGGTCTGCAACCCGACCCCATGAAGTCGGAATCGGTAGTAATCGCAGATCAGCAGGCTGCGGTGAATACGTTCTCGGGTCTTGTACACACCGCCCGTCAAGCCAACAAAGTTGGAGGCGGCCGAAGAGCCCCGTAAGGGGAGCTAAGCCGAATTCAGCGATGGGGACTAAGTCGTTGATTTTTCACAAATGTTGCGACTCCCGACGGTAACGTCGGGAAAAAATTCAACTGTATCGGTGAACCCTTCTGTAGCAATTGCTACAATGGGAATACCGAGGGAACCCTGAAAATGTATCAGGGACTCCGTAGAGACTACACGTTGACGCCGCATATGACGAAACAATATCTATTAGGAATGGCTCATGATGGTACCGAAAGGCATACAACCTATCGAATAGCAACCAAGAGTAAAGCGTTTGCAGAATTTCTTCAAAAAGGAATTCGAACGTTTTCTATTGGAGCTTGGATATACAAAGAAGGAAAATTACGTAATCTCTGGATTGTGGAATTTCCGAAAAAGATTTTGAAAAACGTGATTATACAATCGCGGAAAAACAAAATTGAGTATATTCGAGGCTATTTCGATGCAGAAGGTGGTATAGCTAAAAAGCTTTCTGTACGGTATTACTTGTATTTTTGTCAAAAAGACAAAAAAGATTTATTACAAGTAAAAACGTACTTGGAAGATGTAGGTATTATTTGTGGAAACATGCATAATCCTAGTAAAATGGTCGATCCGAATTATTGGAGATTTTATATCTCGGCAAAATCTTATACAAATTTTGCAAAAATTATTGGTTCGGATCATCCGGAAAAAGTTCGTTATCTGCGGATGAAGATATAGTCCATGCCCCGGTGAAAACCGGAGAACTAACATGAACAAGGTATCCCTAGCCGAAGCTGGGGATGGATCACCTCCTTTCTATTTAATAAATCATTGGTTTTGAGAAAGTAAAGTCCCGATTCGTCGGGACGGCTGTTTTCAAGATTCCGGTGATATCGTCCCACTGAGAGTGGGACTAAGTTGCCTTTTCAGATCCCGAATGCCTGTAGTACAGCGTTCGGTAGGCAATGCTCTCAAACGTTTCTTACCACCATTGGATTGTCAAAAATAAAGGTTCCCGAGGGGGAACCTTTTTGATGGTAAAAATGAATGCTTATGATATACTACCGGCTACTATGTTCAAATTATTGTCTTCATATTTCATAGGTTTACGCAATAAGGAAAGCAGGCTGTCAGCCAATGTCGCGGAGGAAGATCACACAAATAAAGAAAGAGAAGTACTAAGTCCCGATGGAAAACGCAAATATACGTTTTCCTTGGCTCATCAAGTAGGGGATCCAAATCAACCAATTCAAAGCGTAAAGTTTTCTGCCAGAACCTCGGATTATTCCTGGAATACTATATTACAGGTTGAACGAGGGATCGCTGAGGATCAACATGTATATACGTTTATATGTATCGATGTACCACGCGGAAAGGTTAAGGAGAGTTCCTATGGTTTATGGGCTTGGTATGATGCGGATGGAGTTCTCGACGTAGATTCTGTTGATGCAGGAGGGTGGGCGTTACTAGGCGCAGACACACCGGAAAGCGCATTACTTTTTCAGTTAGGTGACCTTCCACAACGTTTGAACATGAGAAAAACTGGCGAAGCATTTTTTGAACAAGTTCGACAGGCTATACAACACTCGGATATGAAATATTTTCAAAAACCCATATTATTCCCGGCGATGGCCGGCGATATTTCAATAAATGATCTTCCCGGCCTAAATCAGTAATTTTTTGTATAATCTTCCTTTCGTTGAGGCAGCTATTCGTATCTGGTACAATTAGCAGATAGTATTGGCGCGTTGGCGAAGAGGTAACGCGGGAGTCTGCAAAACTTCTATGCGCCGGTTCGATTCCGGCACGCGCCTCCAGTTTTGGTATAATTACTTTGTTCGCGCGCTTAGTCGCCTCACCGGCGACCCGCCGAAGAGGCGGGTTTATAGTATGTTTTATGTGTATGCACTGATTAGTCTTAAGAATAAAAGATTATATATCGGCTACACAAACGATCTACGACGTCGAGTTAAAGAGCATAATACGAATGGCAGTATATATACGAGCAAAAATAAACCATACAAATTAATATATTACGAGGCGTTTATAGAAAAGTTGGATGCAACAAAACAGGAGAAATTTTATAAATCTGGTTACGGAAGAGAGGTATTGAATGGTAAAATTGAAAATAGTTTAAGAAATTTGCGCGCTTAGTTCATCGGTAGAACGCTTTCCTGATAAGAAAGAGGTGCATGGTCCGACTCCATGAGCGCGCACACGGGAGGCTATTGTAGCTTCAATAGTGTAAATTCAGGATGTCGGGGTGGGAGTCGGAGTAGGTGTTGGTGTATTCGTCGTTGTGTGCGTCGGGGTCGGAGTGTCTCCCGAACCGGTTGGGGTTGGAGTCGGCGTCGGGGTAGTGTTGCCCGTAGGAGTCGGGGCAGCGGTGGGAGCCGCGTACTTTTGCCCGCCCGTCGTTACGACAATATCAAATTCACTATCAGTCGCCAGCAGTGAGGAGGCGATTTCAATACCGGGGAAGTCAGAACTTAGTGCCGTTTTTATATCTGCGGCAACACTCTCAAACCCGGTTCTTGCAGCAACGGATGCGGTGGTGAGGTTCTCCGGGGCGTTTCCGGTTTTAATATTGTCAAGGTTATAGCCCGCGTTTTTCAAACTGACGGCAACTTTGGTGGCCTGACCCGGAGTTCCGGTGCCGTTTAATACCTGGATTTTTACAGATGCCTTATCGACTGCCGGTGCGGGAGTGGGAGAAGGTGTGGGGGTTTCGGTTGTGGTTACCGGAACTTCCGGGGGCTTCGTTGATGTATTTCTGCTGAACAGAAAGATGCCTCCGAAAAGGGCGGCAACAAGAACCACGGCGATAATAATGATTGGTAGTTTGCTTTTTTTCGTGACTGTCGGCTGATTTGAATAGTCCTGTGTCATGTTGTCCATAGTACGTTGTTGACTATTACATATATAGCACGATTTTTGCGGAATGCAAGCGCAATAACATAATGATGATCCATTTGCGCGCACAGATACTTTTGAAATCTCGGCAGTTAATTAAAGACGGTTTTTATCAACATCCCCACTACCTGGGTTGTTGATACCACAATCAGACCGATAATGAAGTGTTCCGTCACGACTTTCCACACACTACCTTTTTGTTGTTTGGCAATAAGATAACTAAAAAGAGAAAGAGCCGAAAATCCCCACACGACGCTGATAATAATTGCTTTTGGGAGATCAAAGAGAAGAATTGGACCGATAAATGAAAGGGCAAACACTAATTTGGTCAGAAACGTCGCAGCTGTCGATTCCCAAACTGATCTTTCGGTATATTTATTCTGCGACTCCTGAGAAATATGAATACCCAAAGCATCGGAAAAAGCATCAGCAATAGCAATGGTGAGAATGCCGCCGATAATCGCTGTCCGGGAGTGAGTTCCGGCATTTAACCCCACAATTAAACCAAGTGTCGTAATTATTCCCGATGTCAACCCAAAACTAAAACCTGTTTTATATGAAAGCTTCATGTTTTGATTATACTGCAACAAGCTATGGTTTTCAGTAAAAATGTATGTTGAAAAAATTGTTTAAAACAATCCGATTTGTCTGGACGCATCGATGACTGATTGCGGGTAGGAGAAATCAACCGGAATTTCTTTCGGGTTATTCCATTTGTCCAGATACTTCAGGTGCTTTTGCTTTACGCCGTAGTCATAGAGGTTTCGGGTGAGGGTAACATCCGCTTCGCAGTAAAATTTGAGTTTCGCCAGACTCTCCTGGTCACGTTTTTTCCAATATTCAACTGCATTGGTTCCCACATCTGCTTTGTGTTCCCCGAGGGTTTGACCTGCTAGGTGATTAAGAGACAGAGAAAATCCAAGGTTTTCCCGTACGAGTTTCATGATGTCAAAATGCGGAAGTTGTTCAAACCCCGTGGGAGAATAGTTTTTCAGCGCCGGAATATCAAATTTCACCGTGTTAAATCCGATAATCCGCTGGGCGCCGGAGAAGTGCTTCCACATGTCGGCAAGTTCATGTTCCCAGAAGCTGTACATGCGGCCGGCGATTTCTTCCTGTGCATCATTCACCGTGCGTACATAGAGAGATACGATGGAAATTCCCAGATTGGCCGGGTCAAAGTCCTCTATTTCAGAAAACAGTTTTTGCGTCTCAACATCAAAAATAACTTCTGTTATCATATTTGTTGCCCGTTGGGCTATAATAGTATCATGAAACGCCGTACGTACGCGACAATCATCGGAATTTCGGTTATTGTCGTTGTTGTGTTTGCCGCAATTGCTGCGGCGCGGTTTATCTTCGGTGGGCCGGAGGATGACTGGATTTGCGTGCGTGGTCAGTGGATCATGCACGGAAGACCGGTTGCCCCCAAGCCGTCGATCCCGTGTTTTTAAATAATGTATGATACTATTTTGCGTATGAAAGAAAACGTGCAAATTGCTATTACGACACTAGTTATCAGCATTGTTCTTCTTATTCACAACGGCAGAGAACCCTTGTTTTTGTTTGCCTTCGCTTCCATACCAATTATTCTTTTTATTGCATGGAAAAAGAGTTCTCTTTGGCCGGTTGCATTGTATATTTTGATTGTTGGGGTTTTAGGACGGTACACACAGTATTTCCGCCAGGGATATATGTCCGATGTTCTTCCCGCCATACAGGATTACATAGGATATTTTTTGTCCGGGAAAAATGTATATAAGGAAATAATCATGGTTCAGAATGGCCCGGCGCCTTTCAACTATTTACCATTTGCGCTTCTTTGGTATTTACCTGCGAGATTGGTATTTTTGGATCTTCGATTTATGGAAATGATTGTTGCGTCATTCGTTCCTCTTATGTATTTCCTTTACGGAAAACTTAAAGGAACATGGCAGCACCTGCCGATAGTCGCCGTGCTTGCTTTGAGCCCATTCATCCTCGATTTATCCTCGGATGGCAGCAATGATAATAGCGCTGTATTTCTTTTATTAACAGCATTAGTATTATTTATGTATGCTCAGGCACGGAACAAGAAAATGAGTGCGATTCTCAGCGCCCTCGTTCTTACAGCCTTTACAATGTTTAAACATTACAGCGCGTTTTTCCTTATCTTTTTTCTGCCGTATCTTACCAAAGTAAAACAATTTCCAATCCGAATTCGGTCATACGTACTGGTGTATGGCGTCGCGTGTTTATTATTGGTGATTTTTGGAGTTGGTGCCTCGCCAGACGGTTTTTGGCGGAGCTTGGTATATATCGAACGCACAAATTTTCACCCCGTGTATGGATGGAATATATGGGTTGCGTTAAAAGACGGATGGGGCATTACGGCATCCCGGGATATTATGTGGATGGTGCGGACTGTCGGGACAGCACTAACGATAGGAGGTCTTTTGATGCTGCGTCCATGGAGGTCATTTCAGACGGTGTGTCTTGCCTCAGCCATAAGCATGCTAACATATTTAGTTTTAAGCGAATGGACAACAACTGCATATTTTTCTTTTCTTCTCCCCATGTTTGCGCTTTCATTATTTTCCGACGGGCGTACATAAATATATGGCGCAGCCTATTATTCACGACCTGCAGCAGCTGAAAGATCCTGCAAAAGCAAAAGTTCTCCGGCGGTATTTCAAAACCGGCAAAGGTGAGTACGGGGAGGGGGATGTATTTTGGGGCCTCACGGTGCCGCAGGTGCGAAGTATCGCAAAAAAATACAAAGATCTGCCGCTTGCAGACGTGGAAAAATTATTGCACAGTAAGGTTCATGAATTTCGTCTGACTGCGGTTATTATTCTTACCTACAAAAAACTCACAAAAAACATTGTGGATCTTTATCTTCGAAACACGAGCTACATTAACAACTGGGATCTTGTTGATCTCTCATCGCACGAAATTCTAGGAAAGTTTCTGTTGGACAAGCCGCATACGGTATTATTTAAACTAGCGCGTTCAGCCAATATGTGGGAACGCCGCATCGCGATTATTTCGACGTTTGCATTTTTACGAAACAACGATACATCCGACACGATGAAGCTTGCGGATCTACTGCTGCATGATACCGAAGATTTACTGCACAAAGCAGTGGGGTGGGCGCTTCGCGAAGTCGGAAAACAGGACAGGAAGCTTCTTGTGGATTACTTATCCACACGCTACCACACTATGCTACGCACGACGCTGCGGTATGCAATTGAAAAATTCAGCACGGAGAAAAGACAACAATACCTGAAAGGAACGATATGACATCACGTTTCAAAATGATTGCGTCCGGATATCTTATGCTTATCCGCGGTGGAAAAATTTTGTTATCGCGCAGGTTTCGTACCGGATATGAGGACGGAAAGTACAGTCTGCCCGCCGGACATATTGAAGACGGGGAAACGCTCACAGCCGGTACATGCCGCGAGATCCGTGAAGAGATCGGTATTGTACTGCATCCGAAAGATCTTAAACTTGTTCACGTGATGCACCGCAGGCATATTGATATCCGTGTCGATTATTTTTTTACAATAGACGAAAAAGGCCTGCCTGCCGGCAGGCGGGGATTGAAACCGGAAAATCTGGAACCGGAGAAATGCGACGACCTCCGGTGGTTTCCTCTGCACCGCTTGCCCGCGAGTACGATCCCGTATATCCGTGCTGCTATACGTCATATGCAGCGGAACACGTTTTACTCGGAATTTGGATGGAACGGGGTTTTGGTAACAACGTGTTAGTTGTAGATGTAGACCGGGGTGCCGATGTCTGCAAACACATAGACTTCGCGTGCGGCTCCCGGGGCAAGGGCCACACATCCGCCGGTACTGGGCGTGCCGATGGCAGCGGCTGATGCAGATACCCGTTTTCCGTCCGATGTGAGGATATACGGCTGTTCATGGATCCCGAAATATGCGTTCAGCTTTTCACTGTAAGAAAATCCCATCCACCAGGGGAGCCAGTCCTGGTAGATGTTAGAAAACCCCAGGCCGACTTTGTTGAGTATTTCAAAACGGCCTGTCGGCGTGGGATAGTCGGATCCTGTTGATACTTTGTATGATTTATACAGCTTTCCGCTTTTAAAGAGGTACATTTTTGCCTGTGAGATATCCACCTCGATATATTTATCCGCAAGGGATCCGTTGGTATTGGGACCGGCATCCAGGGTGGTAGCTACCGCGCTGACATTGGCCCCGTCAAACCGCAGGGCGATGGCTTTGGCAAAATCATCCCGCACGTTCTGGGTCACAATGGTATTCCGGATAGGGAAGCCGGAGGCATGGACCCGGCGGATGATGACCTGGTTGAGCGCATCCGGATTTATCGAGATGGTTACATGTATGTTGTCGGGATTAAGGGTTACGGTTGTTGCCTCACGGATGTCTTCTTCTTTGAGTTCTACCGCATGTGTGGTTCCTCCCAGGTCCATATATACCATCAAGGGAGAACCGAATACCGCGGCCAGCTTTTGGTTGTTGCTGGCAATTTGGGTAATGGTTTCATTGGTAACTTTGGCGAGCATGGGGTAGATGGGATTTTTGTACTTGCCGAAATGAGCAAGCAGCAGCTGTTTCAGGCTTTCACGGTCAAAGCGGTATACCTGGCTGTTTTCCTCAACAACCAGCGATTTGGTAGCCGGATCCACGGACACGGAATCCGGAGTCTGCCCAAAGTCAAATACGTTTTCTTCAACGAACTCATCAAACTGCTGGGTAAATACAAGCGGCGGCTCCACAATCCGTTTAGCGGTGAGGGAAGTTAAAAATGAAATGAGATTCAACGGAAAAAATTTCCGGTTGGGAGTAAACAGTTCATCAATGCCGCGGTCTGCGTCAACGACGACGCCAAGCTGTTCATACCGGTAATGGTACGTCCGGTTTTGCACCTGTACCTGAGGGACGGTCTCCGTTGCGTGTGTTAAGATGTCCCGTACCTGACTAGCGGTTTTTCCCGATACATCGGTTGTCCCTATATATGTATTGGGGTACGCAACAAGGTTACTATATATAAGGAAGGCAAGTATGAGGTTAATGAGGATAAATACCGCAAGTACGCGGTTTCTGCGCCTACGGGAAAGATGACGAATATATGAAAATAATTGTTTTGTTTTATGATGCATTGGCCTTTTTGCTTATAAGTATAATTCCGAAGAATAAGGGGATAAAGGCAAAAAGTTGAAAGTACGTAGGCGGAGTTTTAAAAATCATCCAAGCAGCCGTAAGTGTTACCAGTGAACCCAGGCTGCTCATGGCGTTGGCTTTCGTTACCGGGATACGGTGAATCCCCTCAATCCACAGCATCGTGGAAAGCCCTAACATAAGAAAGCCGTTTACAATCAAAAACAGAATGGATTGTTGAATATCCGCAAATGATGATGCGTCGTGAAATAGCAGTGAAAGAAGAAATATTACCAGTGAAGCGACTATACCGCGAACAAACATAATCGTTTCTGTGTTCACCAGTTTTCTGGCTTTTTGCACGAAATAATTTCCCAGTGGGGCAATCGCAGCCGCGATAAGAATAAATATATCACCCGTACGAAACGAAGAAACAGAAGGCAGAAGCACGATAACGGCACCTAATAGAATAAACAAAGCGCCGTATATATGTTCCTTGGGGATGTAGTCCTTATGCCAAATATGGAACAGGAGAAAGCTGAAAAAAGCCTCCGTGAGGGCCAGAAGACTTATGTTCCCGGGTGTTGAAAATTTAACGCTAAAAAAATACAGAAGATAGTAGAGAATTCCTATAAAAAACGTTGCATACAGTGTATAAAGGATTGCCTGTTTGTTGGATAGTTCGTGCCAGCGATGCCGCGCCGTCATAACGATGGCAAAAAACAGAGCGGAAAACAGGCAGCTTACCGATAGCGACGTAAACGGGGAGACGTTGTTGTACGAAATTGCGGCAAATATCGGAAGAAGCCCCCAGAGAAGTGTCCCGGCTGTTATAAATAGTTCACCCTGTCGCTGGATTGATACCTTCATTTCTTGATTTTACTGCGTGCGCGCTGCAAAAACCAGCAGTCTCTGGAGTGTCGTTCCAGGGGGCCAGCAGGTTTGGAGGACAATGGTTTCTGCAGGAGAGTTTGTTTGGAGAAATGACACGTCATCCGGCGCCGTAATTTTTTTCTCCGTCACTTTGTAATCAAACCGGTCGCCTGCGTGCCAGATGTAGATTTCGTCGCCGGGGTTGAGTTTGCCCAGCAGATAAAATACGGCATTATATTGCCGTACCAGATTCGGAGTGGAGGAGTGGGCAAAATAATATCCGAGGCGCGGGATACCGGGGAACGCAGTTCCTGAGGCATGCGCAACACCCTGTCCGAGCGCTGCAAGGTATGCGCTGCGGTTATTAGGGTCGACGTTGTAGACCACCGGTTCATCGATAAATACCGCGGGGATCGTTATGCCGTCGGTGGTATGCGTGCTGGTTATTCCGCGGAAATCAAATCGGAATTGGGGGAGGATGAGTCCCCGGATATCCGATACGGCAAACGTATCGCGCAAAACCTTTTTGTACCGATAGGTAATCTCCACTTCGATTATCGGCAGGAGTACGGACAATAGCCAGGCTACAAAAACGAGTGCCAGGACGAGAATCACTATTCCTATATGATAGGGAGCTATGCGTTTTGGCATGACTTTCGGATGAGAAGGTAAAACACGGCTATTCCGGATAGTATTCCTGTCACGGTAATCCATGTCGGTGTTCCTGTAGCAGGCTGCACTATAATGGGACTTCCCGTCACATAGAGGGATGTCCAGCACGAGTCAGACGAGACCCAATTATTTTTACTGTCGCGGACGGAGCCTCGGGCTGTGTAGGTGCCGGGTGCATCAAATTTTTGGCTGAACGTACCGGCACTGTTTTTCAGCACTTGCCCGCTGCCCAGATCCAACGAGTATTCTTTGATGCCGGATTTATTTTCATACCCCGTGACCAGGAAATTTACCGTGGTTCCGGCCGGCACGGTATTGTCGCCCAGGACAAAAACGTTGCTGCAGCCTGATTTGTGGGATTCCAGCGGGTTGTTTAGAAGCGAAAATATGGTTTGGCAGGAAGAAGAAGATTTCCAAACCCCCGCCGCGTCTTTGATAAATAGTTTTGCAGTAAACGATCCGGACACAGTGAAGTTGTGCGTGATGTCTGGAGCGGCGGAATCTTCCTGTGAACCGTCCCCGAAAAACCACCGGTAACTTTGTATCGTGCCGGAGGGGTCTGTTGCCCGTGCGTGAAACGCAACTGCTGAAGGAACAAATTTATTGTTGCCGCTTACGACGCGTAGCTCATCGCAGGAGCTTGGCGTCGCCGCACGGGCTGCCGGGCGAACAGCAAAAAAGAAACAAGCGACAAGTAAAAGGGGCACAATTCGTTTCATGTACCCCACATTATATACCCATTTTGCATCCATGGTATACTTAGGCGCATGATTCTTTCTGACCGTGATATAAAAAAGGCGCTTGCTGCGGGGAGAATTACCATTGTTCCCAAGCCAAAGCTTACGGTCGTACTGGGCTCCTGTTCGATAGATCTCCGGCTGGGTAATACGTTCCGTATATTTGATCACAGTAAATTTCCGTTTATAGACCCCAATAATCCCCGGCTTGCCAGTGACATGATGAAGGAAATCACGGTCCCGGATTCTCAGCCGTTTATTCTTCAGCCGGGGGATTTTGTACTGGCGACTTCGATGGAGTCTTTTACGTTACCCGATGATTTATTGGCACGGCTTGAAGGAAGATCAAGTTTAGGCCGGTTGGGAATTGTGGTTCATTCTACTGCTTCGATATTTGAGCCGGGATGGAACGGCGTTGTCGTTATGGAACTCGGCAATCTGGGCCGCATGCCGGTTGCTCTTTATCCGGGTATGCGGGTGTGCGCCCTTACGTTTGAAGAGCTTTCAAGCCCCGCCGATGTTCCGTACAATAAGAAAAAATCCGCAAAATATGCTGGTCAAAAATCTCCGGAAGCAAGTAAGATAGCACAGGAGCGCTAGCACGCCGCTTACTCCAAATCAGAATCCACGGGAATTATGAACTCAAGAATTGTTCCGCACTCGCACCTCCAGTTGGCGAAGCCGCCGCTATATGTTGTCTGACTTAATCGGATAATCCTAATGGGTAAAGGTTCATGAGGTTGACCCTGCGGGGTGGTATGCGGATAAGGTATAAAGGCATAGTTTTCACAATTTTCATCTCCGGGGTCGAGTTGCCGGATACGTAATATTTCCTTCATGCCCGTGATTTTATCACAGTAGAACGGTTTATTTCACCGTCACGCTTTTGGCAAGGTTCCGGGGCATATCGGGATCAAGGCCGCGGGCGAGGGTCAGGTAGTAGGCCAGAAGCTGGGCCACGACGACGTTCGGGATAATAGTGGCAGGACCGGCATCCTGCACGTTAATATATTCATCAAATACCTCATGGGGCTTATGGGACACGCCGATCACAAATCCGCCGCGGGCTTTCATTTCCATTGCGCCTGCGAGATTTGCCCCGTACGTTTCGTCGTCGGGCAAAAATGCGATACAGGGGGTTCCGCGCGTCACCAGCGCAAGCGGCCCGTGCTTGAGTTCGCCGGCAGCCAAACCCTCCGCGTGGATGTAGCTGATTTCCTTAATTTTCATAGCAGCTTCCAGTGCAGCGGGGTAGGAAAGACCCCTGCCGATCGTATAGATGTGCTGGACGTGTTTCAGTTTGCCCGCAAGTTTTCTGATTGCGGAGTCTTGTGTTTTTTCAAGAACAGTTTTCACTGATTTGGCAGCGAGGGTCAAAACGAGTGTTCCTTCTTCGGGTTTGCCCGCCAATGCATACGCAAGAAGAGTCAACTGGGACAGCATTCCCGTTAACGCTTTTGTCGAGGCAACACTTTTTTCAGGACCCGCTCCGATGAGAATTTTTTCCGTTGCTTCACGGTACAATGTGCTCCCGAGCACATTTACCAGCGCGTAAATCTGCGCACCTTTTGCTTTTGCCTTTTTCACCGATTCCAAAATGTCCATTGTCTCTCCGGACTGCGAAATGGCAATGACAACGCTTTGCCGGGTGAGAAAATCCAAATGGTATCCGAACTCACTGCCGATCGCAATATTTGCGTGGCGCCCGGCGATTTTAGAAAACAGGTACTCTCCGGCGATAGCGGCATATGAAGCGCTTCCGCAGCCGACGAGATAGAGATGCGGTGTTTTTTTAATATGCGCGGCGATACGCTGTGCAAGTCCCGTACCCGACGCGGCAATATCTGCGATGATGCCGGACTGTTCATGGATTTCTTTACTCATAAAATCGCGATAGTTCCCTTTTTCCGCCTGATGGATGTCCCAGGTCAATGTCTGTTTTTGCGCCCGGACTGTTTTGCCGGTTTGTATATTCCGTATTTTTGCGGTTTTGGATCCCACAATTGCCATTTCATTGTCTCCCAAAAAATACACGGTTTTCGTGTGGGGAAGAAGCGCTGCCGGATCGCTTGCAAGAAAATTTTCCCCGCCGGAAAATCCCAGGACCAGCGGTGACCCGTTACGGATTGCGATAAACGTGTCCAGTTTTGTGGAAAGCACGATAATGGCATTCAGGCCGTGCATGGCTTTAAATGCTTTTTCTACAGCATCTGTGAGTGGCATCGATTGCGCATATTCTTCTATGAGATGCACGATGACCTCCGTATCCGTGTCAGAGGTGAACCGGTGCCCGAGTTTCAGAAGTTTCACCTTATACTCTTCGTAGTTTTCAAAAATGCCGTTATGGATAAGGGCAATGGTTCCGCTGCAGTCGGCGTGCGGGTGAGCGTTTTGGTCGGTCACGCCGCCGTGTGTGGCCCAGCGGGTATGGCCCAGTGCAAGCGTGCTTGCAGGCAAATCTTCAACCGTTGCGCTGCCGATTTTACCTATCTTTTTCTTAACAAAAATTTTATTTTTAGATACCGCTGCGACGCCCCAGCTGTCATACCCGCGGTACTCAAGCCGTTTCAGTCCCGCCAGTACTATTTCTGCTGCGTTGGTTTTCTTCCCCACGTATCCGAAGATTCCGCACATAAGAATTCAATAATATCACAATTGCAATTCCGACAGATCCGTGATACAAGATGGCAATATGAGAGGTCGTGAATTTTATTATGGGGTCATGGGAGATTTGGGAGTTGGCAAAACCACCACAGCAGAGTTCCTTAGTAAAAACTTAAACGTACCATTATTACCCGAAAATTTTAACAAAAACCCGTTTTTAGAAGATTTTTATCGTGATCCTCAGACGTGGGCTTATCATTCACAGACGTTTTTCCTTATGGAAAAATATGAACAAGGTCTTCAGGCTATAAAGATGTTGAAGCAAGGAAGTGTCCTTCAAGATACGCCAATAGAAGAAGATGTTTTTGTATATGCGCGGGCCCAATTTATATTGGGCAACATGCGGGGGGAAGAATGGGAGCAGTATCAGCGTTTGTATCAGGTACTTAAGCCGCGTCTTCGAGAAACGGATCTCATGTTTTGTTTGCATGCGCAGTTACCAACCGTTATGGAGCGAATTCGGTTACGCGGTCGCGGGTTCGAAAAAAATATTGATCCCGGATATGTCGCGTTATTGGATAAATTATATGCCGAGTGGATAGAATCAAATACAGATATTGCAATGGTGCACATAGAAACCGATGGATTAGATATACGATTCAGTAAGATGGCACAACAACAAATGCTTTCGTCTGTTGGTGAAGCAATAGAAAGATTATATGTATAATGCATGTATGAAGTTGGAGAGCATCCGCGTTCTTATCTGGGATTTTGACGGGACGCTGTACCGCCCGAATACGGAGCTATTTGCGGCGGTACGCGAGGCAGAATATCAGGCGATTATGGAGCACACGGGTTGGACCAGGGAAAAGGCAATGGAGGAGTTTCATAAACTTCACCGGGTGACCATCCAAAGCGCTACCGCGGTCATCGCAAAACTGTGCAATATGTCCATTGGTCAGGCGGCAGTGGAATCGGAGAAACGGTTTGACCGCAGGAAGTATCTCCACCGCGACGAAAAACTTATTGATCTGTTTGCCAAACTCACAAAATTCCGTCATTTTACCCTTGCCAACGGCGTGAAACAATACCATGTGGAAACACTGAAACTACTGGGGGTCCCGCCGGAAACGTTTGAAGAGATGGTAACCAGCGAAACAGTAGGTGTCACCAAGCCGGACGATAAGGGGTTCCGGTATATTATGAAAAAAACGGGATTGCCGCCTGAAGCTCATTTGATGATCGGGGACCGCGAGCTGGTGGATCTTGCTCCGGCCAAGAATCTGGGTATGCATACGTGTCTGGTGTGGAGCGATAAAAAAAGTACTATTGCAGACGCAACACTACTAACAGTTTACGATGTAGCGGCAATGTTACAATAACCACCATGCGCACGAACAAAGAACTCACTGCTAATGTCGTAAATTTTGTATTACGGAAAACATTAGGCCAATTGGATGTTGCAATGCAATATCGGATAGCGGGCCGGTTCGGATTTAGAGTTTCGGAAAAGAATTGGCCACCGGCATATCCAGAATATCATTTATCTGAACAAAAACCTCCGGATAATGCCATGGCAACTCCCCCGATTGAAGAATAAGAGGATGCTATATGGCAGTACATGTATAATAAACATATGAATGTCTATTTTACGGCAGCAACGACAGGGGACGGGGAACTGGTGGGCCAGGAGCAAGCGATTATCCGTCAGCTCAAGAAACTTCGCGTCCGGATTACCTCCGGAGAGCATATTGTGATGCCCTTGAAACTGGCGACGGACAAATCCCGTGATCCCGAGGAAATATTCCGGCGGGAGAAAGAGGGCATTGATGGAGCTGACTGCGTGGTTGCGGAGGTTACCAAGCCAAGCAGCGGTGTCGGAGGCGAAATTGTGTATGCGCTCATGCACCATAAGCCGGTGCTGGCATTATTTTACAAAGATGCACAGAATTTATTGTCTCCGATGATCGCCGGCAATCCGTCCGATGATCTTTATCTTGAACATTACGAACTGGACAGTCTTCCTATCATCCTCGGTAAATTTTTCGAACAGGTGCAAACGATGAAGGGGAGAAAAGGGAAGCTTATTGTTATTGACGGCGGCGACGGATCGGGTAAAACGGTCCAGTCACAGCTCCTTAGGAACTATTTGGAGCGTAACGTCTACAAGGTGAAATATTACGATTTTCCGCGGTACTATTCGTCATTCCACGGACGCATCGTCGGGCGGTTTCTCGCAGGGGAATTCGGAAAGTTGGATGACGTGTCGCCGTATCTGGCGTCCCTTGCCTATGCACTGGACCGCGCAGGTGCGAAAGACGAAATGGACGCATGGCTTGCCCAGGGAAATATTATTCTGAGCAACCGCTATGCAACTAGCAGCATGGCACATCAGGGAGCGAGGCTTCCGGAGGCATCGCGCAAAGAATTTGTCAGCTGGATTGACGAACTTGAATACAAGGTGCATAAAATTCCGCGGGAAGATGTCGTTATCTATTTATATGTCCCCTGGAAGATAGGATTGGAGTTGACGAAGAAAAAGGGGCTGCGGGGATATATCGGTGGTGGGCAGGATATTGCGGAGAAGGATGTGCATCACCGCCAGGAAGCGGAGGCCATGTATGTGTCCCTTGCTAAGTCGCGCAAAAATTGGGTGAAGATTGACTGTGTAGAAGAGGGCACGATATTGCCAAAAGATATTATCCATGAGAAAATCCTCGCGGCGTTAAAATCCAAAAAAATTATCTAACATTTATGACAATACTTGCGCGCATTGAAGGGGAAGAAGGTGTTCACGGAATTGAAGGCCCGGTAGCTGTTAACGGGAATATTCTGCAGGCATTAGTTCCCGAAAAAATAATAAAATTGCTTACAGAAAGTGATGCGCCGGTTCATTTAGAAAGACAACCCGGTGGATTTCCAATAATTGAATACAATGGGCAAAAACGAGGGGGTTATACACTTGCAGATTCTGCCGTTATCTATCCTCCGATTACCGTTAGTAATCCATAATTCATTTATTTAAAACGCTTATCAACAAAGTACTCTCTCAAGACATTATTTAGGAGTAGCCCCAAGATACGTAAACAGCTTATACATAGCCTCCGTTGCGTCAATTGGCCCGTTGCGTTGAGGAGGATTTAAAACGATATAATCAGCTTTATAGCCTTCATAGTAGACCTCTCTGAGCGCTTGTGTAATACGCCATTCGGAATCTTTCTTTCCACGTGTATCAATAATGCGTTTTCTTAGGCTTTCCATAGGCATGTTAGGCATGATAAATACTACAGCTCTTGGAATCTTCCGGTCGAGATTTGACCACAATTGTCGAAGACCATTTTCTTCTCCACGCCAAACAATGAGGCCTGTTTTACTCAACGCCTCAACGATTGCCCCCCTGGTGGTTCCGGAATAGTTATTTCCTAATCTTACAGTTTCAATAAATTGGCCTAATTCCGCCATAGAATTAAACTGTTGTTCGGAAACGAAATTATACGTGCGTTCAAATTCATCCTGACCTCTTCGGGGTGATCGGGTAGTCGTTGTTTGAATTTGTATAATAGTGAGTTTTTCTTTTAACTTTGACAAAATCGTATCTTTTCCTGAAGCAGAAGCCCCTAAAAGCGCGATGATGCGCGGTAAATTTACGTCAGCACCTTGTTGAATATGTGTATTAACCCATACTAATGGATGAATTGTCGCATCTGGCTGAAACCAAGTATAACGCCAATTGTAGTCGGCAAGTACCACTGGGCTTAACGGTCTGGGATCATGTATGATGCGCTCAAGTATTAATCTCGGGGTATCTTGAGGAGCCTGTTCGTGTCTGGTCATAGGGCGCTAGTATACCATTTTTATCCTATAATATCAATAGTGCTACACAAAAAAAATTGAAGGTGTCTCTTGATTATATATAACCTATAATATATTATTCGCGTATGACAAAAGAGGGAATACGATATTGGCAATCGGAGGCAGCTCGGGATTGGCCAAATGCTGTTTGGACCGGTGGTAAAAAGCACGACCTTATTTACGAATCCCAGGTTATCGAAGGAGTTGGACTGTGGCTTCGCGAAAAAAATTTTATTCCAAACGACGGATTACTTTTTGATATTGGATCAGGCCCTTCCACGCTAGATCTACTGGGAGTTGATGTGGCAGATAGGGCATTTGCCGCAGATATATCACAAGACCTGTTAGATAAGAATCCGTTAGTGCCTGATCACAAATTTCTCATGGATGTTGGCAGTAATCGGTTTCCACAACATTTGCAATCAAAAGTGGCACTGGCTGTATCATCACGGTGCGCGCGATATTTAGATGTTACTGAGAAAGCGCATGTAGCGGGACAAGTCCATGCAGTATTAAGGAACCAGGGTACATATGTGATTATCGATATATATTCATCTCCGTATGCGGATGTATTAGGGGAGTCCACGCCGTTTGATATTCAAGCAGAACGGTTCGTCCTTTCGCGCGCGGGGTTTCGTTCTATGAATTCCGGAAGTTTTTGGGTTCCCGTACATGATTCAAAATTTGGCGGCATGGAGTATATTCGTCATGAATATATCGTAGGCATAAAATGACGCAGTATATCGCATGAATACACTTGCGCTTTTATTACCTATTGCATATGATAGCCCCATGATCCTCACAAAGAACGATCCTCAAATATCCCGCCTTATCGGATTAGAATCCAAACGTCAGGATGAAGGCCTGGAAATGATTCCGTCGGAAAATTATGTGTCGGGCGCAGTGCGGGAAGCCATGGGGTCTATCCTTACCAATAAATATTCCGAAGGGTTTCCGCGCCACCGGTATTACGGCGGGAATGAAGTTATTGATGAGATAGAAATTCTTGCACAGAATCGGGCGAAGACATTGTTCGGTGTTGCTTCTGCCAACGTCCAACCGTATTCCGGATCGCCGGCAAATTTCGCCGTCTATCTGGCAACGTGTGCTCCCGGCGATACCGTGATGGGGCTTGCCCTCACCGACGGCGGACATCTGACGCATGGGTGGAAAGTGTCCGCAACCGGCATATTTTTCAATAGCATTCAGTATCACGTACGCACAGACGGGCGCATAGACATGGATGAGGTATGGCGTCTGGCGCGCGAACACAAACCCAAACTCATCTGGATGGGCGCAACCGCCTATATGTTTGCCTACGATTATGCCAAGTTTGCGGAGGTTGCCGATGCAGTGGGAGCGGTGCTTGCCGCAGACATTGCCCATGTTGCCGGTCTTATCGTAGCAGGGGCGCATCCCTCTCCGGTCCCTCATGCGCACATTGTGACGACCACCACCCACAAAACGCTCCGTGGTCCGCGCGGGGCAATGATTATGGTGACCCCCGGGGGCGTGAAAAAAGATCCGGAGTTACCGGGGAAAATTGATAAAGCGATATTTCCCGGACTTCAGGGCGGGCCGCACGACCACCAGACAGGAGCCATCGCCGTTGCACTCAAAGAAGCTGCCACACCGGAATTTAAGAGGTACGGTAAACAAATTGTGAAAAACGCGAAGGCGCTTGCAGACAGTCTCAAAAAAGAAGGCCTGAAACTTGTGGGGAACGGGACGGAAAATCATCTTATTCTTTTAGATTT
>MFKE01000018.1:62107-62224 GCA_001779455.1 Candidatus Gottesmanbacteria bacterium RIFOXYB1_FULL_47_11
CCGAAAGACCCGTCCAGTCCGTTTTATCCCTCCGGGGTTAGACTCGGTACGCCGGCCCTGACGACGCGCGGGATGAAGGAAAAAGAGATGAAGGTAATTGCGAAGTGGATTGCCCAG
>MFKE01000019.1:0-33177 GCA_001779455.1 Candidatus Gottesmanbacteria bacterium RIFOXYB1_FULL_47_11
CGTCGGGCAAGGATCCGGACGATGCCGCGCGCGAAAACCCTGTTGCCCTCAAGCAGGCGATCAAAGACGCCGTCCCCATTTATGATTACTTCATCTCATCCGCACTCAAGCGTTTTGATGTTGCGTCCGCCTTCGGCAAAAAAAAGATAAGCGCGGAACTCCTGCCGGTTTTGGCAAAAATAGAAAATCCCATTGTTCAGGGGCATTATATAAAAAAGCTTGGCCATGCAATCGATACTACGGAGGACAATGTGCGGGAAGCGATGAAAAAAGAACAATCGCGCAGTGTCTACAATTCACCCAAACCGCAGGGAGAGGAAAAGCAGGATGTGGCACAAACCCGGCATGACAAACTGGAGATCTATGTACTGGCGCTTCTGTTGCAGGGGAAAACCGCTGATCTTTTTGAAGAATTTACCGGGAATATTGCCTTGGAATATGTGGCAAACTCCGCAGTCAAAAAAATATTGGAACACTTACAGCTCTTTTTGAAGAAGAATTCGGCGTTTATGATCAAGGATTTTGCCGAAAGTCTGCCGCCGGAGCTCATCCCGACGGTAGATGAGGCATTTTTGTGGGACATAGGGGATTTTCTGGAAAACGAAGAGTCATTTGCCGAAGAATGGATAGAAGGGCTCAGGAGTCTTGAGCGGGAGATTGTGAAACGCCGGATTCATGAGATTACTGCCTGTATGGAGGTCGGCGGAGACTCTTCGGGCGATGACAAGGCGCTCAAAGAGCTTACTGACCGCCTAAAAGCACTGGAAAAAGCCGCGTAAATCTGGTATACTCCTATCAATAGCAAGCGTCATCATTTGTTCTCCGCCGCAGGCGTAGGACAAAGATCAACGGAAACTATGGCTACAAAACCAAAAACCCTCGCTACCGTATCGGATCTCATTAAAGAAGGAAAAGAAAACGGATTCGTTACACAGGAAGATATCCTATTTCTCATCCCCAAACCCGAAGAACACATCAAAGAGCTCGATGAGCTTTATGGAAAGCTTATCCATGCCGGCATCGATGTATTTGAAACGACCAGTCAGGACATAGAGAAAGAAGCAAGTAAATCCATTCAGGATCTGGAAAAAGAGATAGAAGCGCTCGTCCGCGCCAGCGCCGAAGGGGTCTCGGATCCCGTGCGCATGTATCTCAAGGAAATCGGCCGTATTCCACTCCTGACCTTCGCCGATGAAATATCCCTGGCCAAGCGGTATGAGAAGGGCGACCGTAGAGCCAAGAAAAAGCTGATTGAGTCTAACCTCCGTCTCGTCGTTTCCATCGCTAAAAAGTACATCGGCCGCGGGATGTCGCTTCTCGACCTCATCCAGGAAGGGAATCAGGGTCTTATCCGTGCTGTGGAGAAATATGATTGGCGCAAGGGCTACAAGTTTAGTACGTACGCCACATGGTGGATCCGTCAGGCCATTACCCGCGCGATTGCCGATCAGGCACGCACCATCCGCATTCCCGTCCACATGGTAGAGACGATTAACCGGTTTGTTCGTGCCTCCCGTCGTCTTATGCAGGACTTGGGCCGCGAACCGACCCCGGAGGAAATTGCTAAAGTGATGGAGGTGGATGTTGTCAAAGTCCGCGAGATTATGAAAGTTTCGCAGGAGCCGACAAGTCTTGAGACTCCGGTCGGGGATGAGGAAGACTCGCATCTGGGTGACTTTATTTCTGATCCCGGCCCCACACCGTACGAACAAACATCACGGCAGCTTCTCAAAGAACACATGGAAGAAGTCTTAACCACGCTTTCTGACCGCGAGAAGAAAGTGCTTATCCTCCGCTTCGGGCTGGAGGATGGGAGACCAAGGACGCTTGAGGAGGTCGGCGCACAGTTTGGCGTCACCCGCGAACGCATCCGGCAGATTGAAGCCAAGGCCCTACGGAAACTACGACACCCATCCCGATCTAAAAAACTCAAAGATTACCTGGAATAATTATTTGCCTGCTTTTTTTGGGAAGATAGCACCTTTTGGTTTTTCGATTATATCCCCCACAGAACATTCGCCATAAAACTGGCTTGAAACGGCAATATTCCGCTCTTTTCCGTCTTCCATTTTAACCTTGAGAGAATAAAAATGTTCGATTTTTTTACTGTCTTCAAAGCTACCACGTTTAGAGTTATGAGATTTATCGATAACTTTCCCCTTCCACCCCTCAGCTTTTCCTTTCATGAATATTTTTGCGATAAACACGGCAGCCAGGATGATGGGCACAAGGAAAATAAGCATAATTCCAAAAACACAACCTTTCATAGTAATCCCCCTTTAGTGATAGTGTAGCAGAAAAGAGGGGAATAGAGCTACAATATGTTGGTGGTAAACAAAATTCTCGTTTTTATCCTCTTCTGTGTTGCCGGGGCGTTAAGCGTTATTCTGTTTATGTATATTCTTGGCTCGTCTCCGGTCCGGTTTGATAACCCCGTGCTTACAAGTGTAGGGATCAAGAAACCGGAAATCGTCGGATTTTTACCGTACTGGCTGATAACCAAGGCAGACAAGGATTACGGAAAATATATTACGACACTTACCTATTTCGGGCTGACTGTAGGCCCCGATGGTCATATTCAAAAATTAACTAATCCTCAGGAGGAGGAACCCGGATGGACGACGTTGAAGAAAAATATGTTCGAGCGGTATAACGCCAAACAGTCGCTTCTCGTTATAAGCGGGGATGACGATGCAATCAGTGAAATGATGAATGATCCGGTAACAAGCGCAAACAACCTCGTTTCCGATGTTACACCTGTTATGAAACAGTACGGATTTACGGATTTAAATATCGACATCGAAACATTTATGGAGGCCTCAGAAAGCGCGAGAGCGAGCTTTACGACATTCGTTCGGACGGTGAAAGGCGGGATAAGGGGAACCGTAACGATCGACCTCATTCCCATTGCCCTGGTCAAACCCAAACTGTATGACGCAAGAGCGCTCGGGGAGATTGTCGACCGCGTGGTTCTCATGACCTACGACTATCATTATTCCGGCTCATTCACCGCGGGCGCAGTGGCGCCCATTGGCGGAGCCGGTAAAACGCTGGAGTTTGACGTGGAGACGGCGGTTGTCGAGGCGCTTAAAGTGATTCCCGCCGGTAAACTGCTCCTTGGCATTCCTTTGTACGGATATCAATGGGAGACAATCGGGAGCGCGCCGGAATCAGCGACCATTCCCGGCGGATCGGCAACGGCAAGCACGAGAAGGATTGCGGACATCCTTTCCGGTTGTGCTACGTGTTCTGCAGTTTTAGACCCGGTATCACGGGAGCCGTATCTTATCTATCCCGAGGGTGATTACTTTAATCAGATTTACTATGAAAACGAAGCGTCGATGAAAGAAAAAATTGCCCTTGCCCAAAAATATCGTCTCGGGGGTGTCGCTCTGTGGGCCTTGGGGTATGAAGACGGTACCATTTTAAATCCCTTATCTTCCTACAAAAACACGCTTGACCTATCTGGCCTTTATTAAAGTAACTTCGCGGGCTTCATCGTCAATATTTGCCCGCTGACCGGTGGTGAGTGTATACACCTGCGTATTGTTATCAGTATCAACAACCGCAAGTTTTACAGATCCCGATTTGACGTCTACGGACATATCAGCATCGATAATGGTGAGGACAACATCTCCCGGTTCCATGGACACAAGCGCGTGGAGAGCGCGGATAGAGACAGGCCTGGTCGCCATATATTCGATTTTCCCGTTTTTCTGCTGGAGGAGGAAATTTTCCGGAAACATGTTGGCAAATACAAGTTCAGCCGTCGGACCCAGATTTGC
Organism: Candidatus Gottesmanbacteria bacterium RIFOXYB1_FULL_47_11; assembly: GCA_001779455.1. Taxonomy (GTDB): domain Bacteria; phylum Patescibacteriota; class Microgenomatia; order UBA10105; family UBA927; genus XYB1-FULL-47-11. The sequence goes on from MFKE01000019.1 coordinate 3,786, forward strand.
CCTTACAATCCCTGCCACTTCAGCTGTTGCAGATGAGTTTGCGTTGGTTGCGATAGATTCGCCCAAAAGAATCTCTGCGCCCATTGATGCTTCTCTGTATTCCGTCTCATCGTGGGAAAATTTTTGAGCATGCCCGCTGATCACGGTTAGCATTCCGGATAGCGCCTCAGACGGCGGCCTGAGGGCCAGCGTGGGCTCTGGCGCAGGCTGGCTTGTAATCGGCGACGCAATCTCTTTTGTGCCCGCTTGCTGTATCCGGATAAATTGAAACCCAAACACTCCGCCAAATCCGATAAGAAAAGCGAATAGTGGAAGAAATAAGTTTTTCACGATGGCTTATTATAGCACCCGAAACACTATGGAATCTGATATAATACCCATGTTCTTTTCCATTCCCCTGTAGCTCAACGGTAGAGCGGCTTCCTGTTAAATAGGCAGCTTTCCGTAGTAATACGGATTGAAAAATCGGGCTAATTCGGTGAACTCCCAACGGGACAACGCCGAGCTAAACAAAATGTGTAGAGACTATATACCCGATCCCGCAATCATTTATTTTTAATGAAGCGGGAATGACATAGTCCAAGCCTTTTGGTAACAAGAGGGTTCTTGTAAGAAGAAGGTTGCAGGTTCGAATCCTGCCGGGGGAGCAGAATTTATATTTGGTATAATACACTCATGATCATCACAAAATCAGAGCCTTTTACAATAACTGAAATTCAACAGCTTCGTGAGCAATTTGATAGTTATATTAAAACAGTCATTGATGTTGAGAATAGGATATGTTCTGCCGGATGCGACCGACATTTTGAGTCAGAAAAAATACTCCTTGATCGAGGATCAAAACAGGAGGATATTTGGGGAGGCGGCATCGATTTGGAAACAAAAACGATCGATGGTAATTCATTTATTAATATCCGTCCGACACAAGGCAATACAAGTAATGAAATTCAAGATTCAGATATTCGGAAATCTTTTGAAGAAATAACGAAGTATTTTTTTGATTCTATATATGGAAAATAAAATAGTATTAGCATCACTTGCAATGGATTTAAAGCGTGTTGCACTTGGGCTTCATAGAAAATCAAATTCTATGGCAGACAGATTTTTGCAGGAAGCAATGCAACGGAAAAAAGAAGTAGACACGAAGAAGCTTTTGCCTTATATGCAACATATTCTTATGAAGTTAAATAGTAATATTGATGCTGAAAATGCCCTCATGTATAGTACCCGTATTCAAAACTACGTACTCTATAAATAGAAAGTCCGAACATCATCTACCGATTGGAGCAAGTTGTACTAGATTGCGTAGTTTGTATTATAATTAGCTCATGCAAAAATATCTTCTCATCTGGGCAGGTGCAAATTTTCTTCTCTACTTATTTGTCGCGGGCATCAAATATCCCAATGCCGCCGAAAATGTTTTAGGGGTAGCAGTTATTAGCCTTGTTATCATGCTTATACTGCTTGGTAAAACTTGGAGGGGAGAGGTTGTTAAAGTTCAGACTGAAGAAAAACATTACGCTGATGATGATGGTCCCGGTGAAACCGTAAATATCGAATATGCCTATATAAAGTTAAATGACGGAAAAACAAAAAAAATTCAAAATAAAGGTTGGAAAGTCGGCGACAAAATAGAAAAGAAACGCGGTCAGTTTAAACCCCAGCTTATTTCAAAAAAACAGTAATAAGTTTGAACATCGTTACCGCGCGGAGCATTGTAACTTTATTTGGCTTAGGCTTTGATGGATGATTGAGCTGTATGACTTGTAGACTGCTCCGGGACCCCGGGTAACACTATTTTTGTAACGTGGTACTATAAACCAATGGACAGTATTCTTCTCCCGCTTCTTCTTTCTTTTCTGGCAGGAATCTGTACCGTGTTTGGCGGTTTGGTGATTATATTAATCAAAAACTTCAAAAAAAGTTATTTAAGTTTTTTTATGGGTATTTCCGCCGGAGCTATGATCTATATTTCGTTTATAGAGCTTTTGCCGGAGGCCATGAAAGCACTTGGTTTTCTTAACGCAAATATCGTTTTTTTCCTGGGAATACTATTTATTGGGATCATTGACCGGATTGCCCCTCATCACTACCAAGCATATTGCTCAAAGAACGTAGTACGGTACGACAAAGTACTATTAACCGGTTATTTGGTCGTCATTGGCATTATCATCCATAATTTTCCGGAGGGGATAGCAGTTTTTATGAGTTCTTTGGGAAATATTCGTTTTGGAATACTGATCGCTTTTGCTACTGCAATTCATAATATTCCAGAAGGAGTTGCTGTGGCATCGCCGATACTATTTGCCACAAAAAGCAGACGGAAAGCTTTATATTATTCATTTTTGGCCGGGATTGCTGAGCCAATCGGTGCAATTCTTGCATATACGATACTCCGTCCATTTATAACACCAATCTTTTTATCATATATTTTTGCTTTTGTTGCGGGAATAATGGTATATCTTAGTTTTGACGAGCTCCTGCCGTCTTGTTTTGAAAATAATGAGGGTCATACGGCAATTGCAGGTATCGTGGCAGGCATGCTCGTTATGATGGCAAGTCTTACCCTCATATAGCTCCCCGTGCATGTATTCCATATAGCTTGACAAGCCAGCGTTTCGGGTGTATTATGAATACATATTCATAATAGATTATGAAAGGAGGTGAATGATTATGCCGGGATTTGATAAAACAGGCCCTCAGGGACAAGGTCCGATGACCGGAAGAGGATTCGGTCATTGTGGTAAAGGTCGTGGCGCAGGTCGTGGCGCAGGTCGTGGTATGGGTTTTGGTAGGTGCAGCGGTTATGGTCGGGGTTTAGGAAAATATTTCGGTTGGAATGACCCGCAAACAAAAGAAGACAAAAAAGAAGATTTAGAGTCATACAAAAAAGCATTGCAAGAAGAAATGGAGGACGTGGAAAAGGAGCTTGCGGACGTAAGAAAATCGGAGTAAATATATACGTATGCCGAGACCAAGAATACCCCGCTGTATGCGGTTTAAACCGGATGTTAGTTATTTTAAACCTCGAGGCATTCCCTTGAGTGAATTGGATGAGGTGGTTTTATTGCCCGATGAATTGGAGGCGCTGAAGCTGTATGAAGTTGATGGATTGGAACAGAAAAAAGCTGCCGAAAAAATGAAGATTTCCCAGCCTACATTTGCAAGAATTTTGGATAGTGCTAATAAAAAAATTGCTAATGCTATTATCAAGGGCAAGGCAATTCGCTTAGAAACAAAATAACGGTAATAATGAAAAAATATTTTATTGCTTTATTAGTTCTTTGTGCATCTGTTTTTTCGAGTTTATTTTTCAGCCCGATTGTATTGGCCCAGGAAGAAACACTCGAGGGAGAAGTCGCCCGGATTGTAGAAGAAAAGCAAATTATTCCTGTGGGAGCAAAAGAACTTCAGTTGTATCAAAAACTTCAAATATTGATTACCAAGGGATCATTGAAAGACAAAACAATAATTATTGAGAACGGTACTATGGCAATGAGCAATGTACAAAAGTATGCTGTTGGCGACGAGCTGGTAATACATGCAGGGAAAGATTTTGAGGGTAATGACATGTTTTACATTACCGATTATGTCAGGCGGAGCGCCCTATTCTGGTTATTTTTCATTTTTGTGATTATGGCAGTAATAATTGGTCGTTGGCAGGGGGCTACGTCTCTGATCGGAATGGCGATCTCTTTTCTGATCATTTTCACCTTTATTCTTCCTAAGATTTCTGCAGGAAATGATCCCGTTTGGACTTCTATTTTAGGGTCACTGATGATTATTCCCGCTACGTTTCTTTTATCTCATGGTGTAAATAAAAAGACGGTAATAGCCATTATAGGAACACTCGTTGCTCTTGTTATCACCGGGTTATTGGCTAATGCTTTTGTGGCAGCAGCCAAACTGACAGGATTTTCTTCTGAAGAGGCTAGCTTCTTGCAGGCGTATCATCCGGGTCTTATCAACATGAAAGGTTTACTTTTAGCCGGAATTATTATAGGTGTTTTGGGGGTTTTAGATGACATTACTATTTCTCAATCGGCAATAGTCAAACAGCTCAAAGAAGCTGATCCCGGGCTCGAAGCAGACGATCTGTACAAAAAAGCCATGGCGGTCGGAAGAGACCATATTGCTTCAATGGTAAATACGTTAATTTTAGTGTATACGGGCGCTGCTCTGCCTCTGCTTCTTATTTTTATCAACAACCCTCACCCTTTTTCTGAAATAGTTAATTACGAAATTATCGCTGACGAGATAGTAAGAACATTGGTTGGAAGCATTGGTTTGATAGTAGCCGTGCCAATTACAACGCTCATTGCGGCGTTTGCCGCTGAAGGGAAAGCTTAATCATATGGAAGTTCTTCTGTATATCATTATTGCTTCATTTTTAATTAGTGCAGGGGCGCTTATCGGAGTTTTTACTTTTTCAATGCAGGAGGAAAAACTTGAAAAAATTCTCATTTTCATGGTTTCTCTTTCGGCGGGGGCCTTGATGGGGGGAGCATTTCTTCATCTTTTACCCGAAGCTTCTGAAAAACTGGAAGATGCAAGCGTTTATGGTACGGTTTTGTTTTCATTTATCATCTTTTTCTTTGTAGAAAAACTATTACACTGGCGTCACTGCCATAAGGGTCGGTGTGCTGTGCATACCTTTGGATACATGAATCTCTTTGGTGATGCGGTGCATAATTTTATTGACGGACTGATTATATCAGCAACGTTTATGACGGATATCAGACTGGGTGTGGTTACCACATTTGCCGTAGCACTCCATGAGATTCCTCAGGAGATAGGGGATTTTGGGGTCCTTTTGTATGCAGGATTTACAAAACAAAAAGCATTAGCGGCTAACTTCATGGTCGCAATAACCGTTATTATTGGCGGCATTGTGGGGTATTTTCTTTCTTTTCAAATAGAAAGCTTTCAAGCGTACCTTTTGCCTTTTGCTGCAGGTGGTTTTATTTATATTGCAGCCTCGGATTTGATGCCTGAAATCAGGAAAGAAAAAAATCTTAACAAATCTTTATTATCCTTTTGTATTTTTTTAGCAGGCATCGCTATAATGTTTTTGGTTAAGACTATTCATTAAAAAAAATTTAGTATAATTTCCGAAATGATAAAGACACTATTTACAATATTTATCTCCATTATATATTTTGTGTTTTTGACGACCCCGATTTACGCACAAAATGCAACGGCAAAAATTTATTTTTTCTATGGGATTGGATGCCCGCATTGCTCTATCGTTGAACAGTATTTTGAAAAGAAGGATCTATACGCCAAATATCCGATTGAAAAGAAAGAAATATATTTCGACAGAGACAATGCCGTTTTCTTTAACTCCACGCTTGATACCTTAGGTGTGCCGGGGGACGCCCGCGGCGTACCGATGGTTGTTATGGGAGATCAGGTTATTATCGGAGATAAGCCGATTGTCGACGGATTTATTTCCAAAGCAGATGTGTTTTTACAACGTTATTCCGGTCCACCGAAAGGCGAAAATCCAAAACAACCGGATGTACAAAAGTCGAATTTAACCCTGGCGGCTGTTATTGCCGGGGCTCTTGTTGACGCTATAAACCCATGTGAGTTTGCGGTTCTTATCATCCTTATGACCACGATTCTCGGAACCGGCAATGCAAAAAAAGCTTTTCGTACGGGGCTTGCCTTTTCTGCTTCCATATTTATTTCATATTTCCTCATGGGACTGGGTCTTTATAAAGCATTAAGCTTGGGGGCAATGTCGAGTTGGTTTTTTACACTTATCGCATGGATCGCAATTCTTTTGGGGCTGGCGAATCTCAAGGATTACTTCTGGTATGGGAAAGGATTTCTCATGGAGGTGCCGCTATCATGGCGCCCACGGCTGAAAGCACTTATTCATTCGGTTACATCTCCCAAAGGCGCGTTTTTTATAGGGTTCTTAGTCAGTTTATTTCTACTTCCGTGTACCAGCGGGCCGTATATTGTCATTCTGGGCATGCTTGCCAAAAAAGTATTTGATGTTCAGGCAATAGTGTACCTATTGCTCTACAATTTTATTTTTATATCTCCCATGGTTCTTATATCGTGGGCCGTGTACAATGGGTTCAATCCTGCGAAAGCAGAAGAGATTCGTCAAAAACGTCTTCGAACGCTTCATCTGATTGCCGGAGTTGTCATGATTCTTATGGGTATAGTGCTTTTGATGGGCTGGATTTAATACATGATCTGAAATTGTCCCCGTAAGCGAGCAAAATTATTTGGAGTATGACGTTCGGATTTTTGGTATACTACGCGTATGAAACAATCAGAAGATATTAAAAAAATCATTAAAAAATCTTATGGGGATATCGCTCAATCCTCAGGAGGCTGCGGATGCAGTAGTTGCGGATGCGATTCGAATCAGAGCGTCCAGAGACAATCCGGACAAATGGGGTATTCACAGGACGAAATGAAACAAGCCCCTTCCGGTTCTAATTTGGGTCTGGGTTGCGGTAATCCCGTTGCTATTGCTTCATTAAAAGAGGGTGACGTGGTTGTGGATTTGGGTTCGGGAGCCGGCTTTGATGCTTTTTTGGCCTCTTCCAAAGTCGGGAAAACAGGTAAAGTGATCGGCGTAGATATGACGGATGAGATGCTTGAGAAAGCAAGAGAAAATGCCAAAAGGGGTAATTACAGCAATATTGAATTTCGAAAAGGAGATATTGAAGACCTGCCTATTGAAGACGGCTCAGCTGATGTGATTATCTCCAATTGTGTGATCAATCTTGCCCCCGACAAAAGAAAAGTATTTCAAGAAGCATATCGCGTACTTAAACCGGGCGGAAGGCTCATGGCATCCGATGTTGTTTTAATACAGCCATTACCGGAAGAATTGAAAAGAGACGAAGAGCTGTTGGTCGGTTGTGTCAGCGGAGCAATCCTGAAACAGGACTACCTGCGTCTTTTGGAAAAAGCAGGATTTACCCATACGACAATTCACAAAGAAACGCCCGCCTTTTTACCGGATTACGGATTAAGCATTACCTATTCAGTAGTAAAGTAGAAGGTCCGAACTCTATGTTTATTAAGCTATACATGATTGCGCTGTCGGTCTTTTTTGCCATTGATATGGTGTGGCTTGGGCTAGTGGCAAAGAATTTTTATTCCAAACAGATCGGATTTTTGATGAAAACAGATGTTAATTGGCTTGCCGCAGTTCTTTTTTATCTTCTTTTTATTGTCGGTGTTGTCGTATTTGTTATTATGCCGGCGGTCGGACAGAAATCCTGGGTACACGCGCTTGGGTACGGGGCTCTGTTTGGTTTAATTACCTATGCGACATACGATCTAACAAACCTTGCGACTGTTAAAAATTGGCCACTAGCCGTAACCGTTGTTGATTTGATCTGGGGCATGACACTTGCATCTTCTGTATCTGTCATAACCTATTTTATTGCGAACAAACTCAGGCTATGAGTTATTACCCGCTTCTTGCACTCGTGCTTTTTGTATACATGAACTGCTGGTTTCTGATTTCTTTGGTTAAAAAAAGAAATGATGTTGCTGATATTGCCTGGGGTTTAGGATTTATCGTATTATCCTGGTCGGGATTATTGGTATCAGGTTTTTCTTTACGCGCCTTCATGGTAAATATCCTGGTGACTATTTGGGGAAGCCGGCTTGCATGGCATATCTATACGCGAAATCGGAATAAGAGAGAAGATTATCGGTATCTGGCATGGCGCAACGAGTGGGGAAGATGGTTTTATATCCGCTCGTATCTGCAGGTATTCCTATTACAGGGGACATTCTTATTTTTAATTGTACAACCGGTTGTATATATCAATGCGTTTGGCGCCGCTCCGTTTCAAATTACTGACGTTGTCGGAGTAGCAGTATGGCTCATCGGGTTTTATTTTGAACATACGGGCGATCGTCAGTTAAAACAGTTTGTTTCAAACCCTTCCAATAAAGGGAAAATAATGGATCAGGGTTTATGGCGGTATTCCAGACACCCGAATTATTTCGGTGAAGTTGCCCAGTGGTGGGGGCTATTTTTTATAGCTCTATCTGTCCCGGGGGCAATATTTACCATTATCGGTCCGTTAACCATTACCTTTTTGATACTCTTTGTTTCTGGGGTACCTCTTTTGGAGAAGAAGTACGCCGGGAGAGCAGATTTTGAGGAGTATAAAAAGCGGACGAGTGTTTTTTTCCCTCTGCCTCCGAAGAAAATGCAGTAATAATCTATGCGCATTTGGGATATTCATCCGAAATATTTGTGCCGGAAACATTTACTTGCTGAGCACAGGGAGCTTCATGGCCTTTGGAATATTTTAACCATACACAAGGGGAAGGGAGGATATTCCCGTCATCCGGAAACAATCCGCTGGATCGGAAAAACCCTTGCTCTTTTCAACAGGCACGAGGCGCTTGTAAAGGAATTTACCCGCCGGGGATATCAACATCTCACACCGCTAAACAAAAAATATGCCCATGGGGAAAATTATCAACGTGTCTACATCAATACGATTTCGGAACAAAAAACAATGTTACAAGACAAACAATGTGACTGTTTATTGCATAGGTAAATAATAATAAAATGCCTCGATGAAATCTGTAAGAATTTTATTAATCAGCGGGGTTGCTTTAGTCGGCTTATATCTTCTGCTGAATCAGCTGGTAAAACTAGAAAGAGCCAATTCACATGTTATCAGCCCGCTCACGGACGCGACAGTCACTACTTCTACCGTAATTCCGCCTGTTAAAGACAGAAGTCAGGCGAATTCAGAGCGGCTCAAAGATGTTGTAGATGGGGCTCTGGAGGGGGCAACGGGATCATACGGGATATATATCAAAAATCTCAAAACCGGAGAATCGTATGTTTCCGGCGAACATAACGTATTTGATTCTGCGAGTTTGTATAAACTGTGGGTTATGGCGGTTGTCTACCAAAAAATCCAGGACGAGCAGTTTACGGAAGACCAGGTATTGCGTGAAGACGTGTTTGTGCTTAATCAAAAATTCGACATTGACCCGGAACTTGCTGAAAAAACCGAAGGCGTTATCACATTTTCCGTCCGCGAAGCACTGCGCCAGATGATTACCGTTTCCGATAATTATGCGGCACTCCTCCTTACGGAGAAGATAGGATTATCATCTGTTGCAACTTTTTTAAAAGAGAATGACTTGACTGAGTCTGCCGTGGGTACGACAGGCGGCCCCCCGACATCGACACCGTACGACATAGAGCGGTTTCTTGAAAAACTGTACCGGGAAGATGTAGCGAACCCGAAATATACGGCGGAGATGATCGATCTGTTAAAAAATCAGAAATTAAACAATGGCATCCCCAAATATCTACCCGACGCTTCCAGCGTAGCTAATAAAACAGGGGAAATTGACCGGTTTAAGCATGACGCCGGAATTATATATACAGACAACGGTGATTATAGTATCGTCGTGATGTCAGAAAGCGCCTACCCGCCGGGAGCGCAGGAAAGAATAGCGCGGGTTTCAAAAGCCGTCTTTGATTATTTTACCCATAAATAGTAGGCATTACCACCTCGTGAAAGAAAATAGCCCCGTTGTCTGTATTACATGTAGATAGGAGGTGAAACAATTATGAACAAAACATCTATACTTCTTGGACTGACAGCGCTGGTTATCGCAGGTGCAGTAATTGCTCCTCAGGCAGTTCTTGCCTACAGAGGCGATCCGGCAGTCAAAGGTCCGAACTATACAGAAGAACGTCATACAGCGATGGAAAAAGCATTTGAGAATAAAGACTATGCTGCATGGCAAAATCTGATGCAAGGTCGAGGTAGAGTGACACAAGTTGTCAACAAAGACAATTTCGCAAAGTTTGCTCAGGCTCATGAATTAGCCGAGCAGGGAAAAACCGATGAAGCAAATAAAATAAAAGCTGAACTCGGACTTGGTCTGCGCAATGGAACAGGAATGGGTCAGGGAATGGGATATGGTAGAACAAGCCGTTAACCATCTTTGTACGAAAGGCTGATACCTCACTTATATGACATGAGTGGGGTTTCGGCATGATAAACAGGTATACTAAAGGCATATATCATGAGAGATCTATCTACATTATCAGACGAAGAAGTTGTTGCTATTGTCCGTACAAAGGACAGGGACGTCTACGCAGAGATCATTAAGCGGTACCAGACCAAGCTTATGAGATATGCCGGGTATATCATGGGAGATGAACATAAAGGAGCAGATGTAGTACAGGAAGGATTTATCAAAGCATACGTGAATCTCAATGGGTTTGATACAAAAAAGAAATTCGGGAGCTGGATATACCGTATCGTGCACAATGAAGCAATGAATATGCTGGGTAAACACAAAAGACAGGTGCCGATGGATGTCACACTTGAATTTGACAGCGGTATTAATTTGGAGGACGACTTTATTAAAAATGAGCTGGTTAGCCATGCTCACCACTGTCTTGAACAAATGCCCATACTGTACAAAGAACCGTTATCGCTTTTTTATCTGGAAGAAAAATCGTATGAAGAAATCAGTGATATACTACGGATTCCCATCGGTACGGTCGGTACGCGTATCAACCGTGCCCGCGGAATCATGAAAAAACTATGTCAAAAACACATAACATAACATCAACCAATTTCGAAAAAACCATAATGGCGAAAGTGAAATCTAATGAGATTTCGATGAAGCCACGGTGGTATTTTATCATGGGATCGCTGTTGACAATAGCAGGGTTAGTGGGCTTTAGTATCGGAACCATCTTCCTGACCAACGTCACGCTGTTTTTGATTCGCAGGCACGGACCCATGGGACAGTGGAGATTGCAGCAGCTATTGTCCAGTTTCCCGTTGTGGATACCGGTTCTTGCAATTTTTGGTATGGCGCTTGGAATATGGATGCTTCGAAAATATGACTTTTCTTACAAGAAAAACTTTTGGCTTATCATTCTCGGGTTTATCTTTTCCGTCATCCTTGCCGCTTTTGTGATTGACCAACTTGGTTTAAATGACATGTGGTCTCGTCAAGGTCCAATGAGACGTTTCTATCAGCAGATTGAAGGACAAGCGTTTCCAAGAGGACAAGGACAGGGAAGGGCGTTTGGTGTATACTACTAATTGGAGGTAAAAATATATGAAAAAAGCATCAGTTGTCATGTCGGTTATTACCATACTGGCGTTGCCGGGTATAATTTTTGCTCAGGGTCAAGGCGCACAAGGGCAGGGCACATCTACTCTGCAGGGATATCAGGTGCAAAACCAAAATCAGGTGATCACACAAAATCAAGGTGAAGACACACAGCTACAGGTAGCTACTCAGGAACAGGAAAGCCTTGGCGACGGACAAGGAGAAGGATTACAAATCCGCAACCAAAACGCTATTGAAAATATGAGCACGGTCGCAGCCCAGGTGCAACAGCTGTTACAGGTGAGAACAACCGGTGGAATCGGGGAACAGGTTCGACAAATCGCTCAGGAACAGAATCAGGCTCAGACACAGATTCAGAATCAATTAAACAAACTCGAATCTAAAGGCAAAATGGCCAGATTTCTAAGCGGGACTGATTACGGCGCTGTTAAAAATCTGAAAGCACAGCTTGTACAAAATCAGGTAAGAATTGATCAGCTGACGGAGTTGCAGAACCAGCTTGTCAATCAGGGAGATATCACGATGGTTCAGGAAACAATCCAGGCCCTGATTGCGGAAAACACATCCTTACAGGAACGGATTACCTCAGAAGAGGGGACCAAAAGCATGTTCGGGTGGCTGTTCAGATTCTTTGCCAGATAACCAAGAAGGTACTTCTTGACAATATATTAGCATATGCTAATATATATACATGTCATGCAATATATATTCCGCGTTAGGGAATGAAGTCCGGGCGAAATTACTTCTTTGTCTTGCCCGAAAACCCAAAAACGTAACAGAGATGATCCATACGTGCGGCTTAGCTCAATCGGCGGTTTCCCAGCATTTGGCAAAATTAAAATCGGCAAAATTAGTAGAAACGAAAAAAGAAGGCAAAGAGATTTTGTATTCAATTAAATATAAAAAAGCAGCGGAAATCAGCCGGTTGCTCCGGTTATTACAAAAGGAGGTTCTATGAACTATGTAAAAGTTAAAGTGTATGCGACAACGACATGCCCGTATTGCACCATGATAGCCGACTGGCTGACGGATAAAAAGGTTGCGTTTGAGAAAATTCTGGTTGATCAGGATCAGAAAGCAGCAATCGATATGGTCCGGCGGACCGGACAAATGGGTGTGCCGGTGACGGAAATAGTATTGAAAGACGGAAAATCGGAGTTTATCATCGGTTTTAATCAACCGCAACTGGCATATCTGTTGGGCGTATAAAATTTATGAAAGAAATATGTCTTGATTACTATATAAATAGTATTATAATTAAATTATGCAAAAACTACGGGGAAACAAAACGGTCCGTTTGGCCGTAATTATTATTTTGATCCTGGTCGTTTCCTACATGTTGTATTCAATGTGGTAATCTATGGCGATCCCGAAATTTAAACCGCTTGCAAATGCCGGTGAGGGCACGAAAAAAGTTGCCAAACCCATCCTCATGGTAATTATCGCAATTTTGCTGGGGGCCTTTGGGCTGGAGGCAACGAACAATGACTGGGATATAGGCAAAATATTGACCGGTACTCCGGTATCTGAAGCCGAAATACTGCGGGATGAAAAGGGAAATCTGAAGCAGGACGCGGCAGGCAATTTTATTACCAGGATCATGCGTGATAAAGAGGGTAATATCGTAAAAGATAACTCATCCGGAGGAAAATATACGGATGAGTATAACTGCGATGATTTTACGACGCAGCCGGAGGCGCAGAAATTTTATGACAAGGCAGGCGGAGTGAGTCAGGATACGAACAGACTTGACGGGGATAAAGACGGTATCGCCTGTGAAAGCTTACCACAAGGCGCGCAATAACAATCTTTAAAATTTCATCTGTGATTTTTGCCGCCTCAGGAGAGGCGTGATACCATTTCATCTTCCAGCGAGTACCATTTCTGGGTTGTATTTTCCAGGAAGCGGTAATGGAGTATATAAGCAATAAATAATACGATAAGAGGAGCGGCAATAATCAGAAGTCTCGGGTTTTGTGCAACTATGGTGATAAATGACGCTATCGACATGACTAATCCGACAAAGATGGTAACCAGAAGGTGAATAAGCCGCTCGTGCTGAATGCGCGCAATCATGTTCCGGTGATGATCCAATATCCTTCCCCAATCAGCGTTTGACTCTTTTTCTAAAAGTATTTTTCGAATAGCATCGTCATGTGTTTTGAACATATACATATGATAGCACTAGGAATTCCTTTCGCAGAAGGCAAGAGGTTAGTCACAGAACTGCTGCTTACATTTAGTTATCCAAAGTGTTTGCTGTGCAGGGGGTAAATTAAGGTCCGTTATTATAGTGTTGCATTGAGCTTCACATGTCTTCGGATTTTTGTTAATTTGATTACAAGCCGTGAGACAATTGGCCAATATTTTTACATTCTCCTGAAATGGGATACATGATTGCGCGCACTCGAGTTTCGTTTGCCTTGGTGTATTTGTGGGCGCATTTGGGGTAATCGGAGGCGTAGGAGTGCTTGTTGTAGCTGGCGTGATAGTCCCCGTGACCTGGGTTACCCCGGTGATCGTCGCATTGTGTTTACCCGCAAGTGCGTTTCCCGTTGTCCCTTTGACTGTGACCGTGGAATCATTCGTAAATCTGATCATCGAGTCTCCTGCGGTTTTTACTTTGATACGGATGATAGCAACATTTGCCGTGCCATTAAACGGCGCTGTGATTGGAGTTGTTAGGATCGCAGTTATCTTCCCGTTATCGGTTGACGGCTCCTGTAGTGCATTCTGGAACTTTGGCCCTTTGGTAAATCGTACGATTTCTATGGCATTTTTATTGTATGTCATATCCAAGTGTACGGAGGTAACTAATTTGGTGTTTGTATTTACGGATATAGCGATGTTTTTTTCCTGTCCGATTTCTACAGTATTGGTAGAGGGGAGGAGCGATAATACCGGTCCGGTATTACTTGCCCTGGAGCGGATGTCCCCCTGTTGGCTGAGCGCGAACATGCTTGCAGCAAGGCCGCCAAGAAGTAAAAATCCCGCAATAATCATAAGAAGATTTTTGGTTTTTGGCTTGTGTGATGGAGTGTAATCGGGCCCAACAGGCTCCTGTGGAGTAGGCGGAATCCCAGAAGAAACTGGCGAATCGAGGTCATTTATTTTCGGAACAGTTGAGGCATCTACTTTATCCATGTGTCTATACTATTTGTATATAGTTTTTGTATGTATGTCAAGGCGGGGTCTACACCCCAAAGTTGCCAACCAGCGCATTGTAATCAAACTCATCCACTTTGCCATTTTTTATAATATCTGCCTTGATCCATCCGGGAGAACCGGTTTTCCCAAAGTCGCCAACCAGCACGTTGTAATCAAACTCATTCACCTGGTTGTCCGGTGTATCTCCTTCGTCCGTCAGATCCGCAATGTTGCCGGCGGGAGAAGAAGTAGGGATAGGGGTAGTGGTAGGAGAGCCAACGGTGAAATATTGGTTAAGGTAAGCCATAATGGCTGTTTGGACAGTGGGTTCTAATAAAACTTGATAGATACCGAAATGATCTCGTCCGGGCAGCATGATAAGCCGGGCAGGGATGTTGACTTCTTGAAGCATTTCATACATCCATTCTGATTGAACAGGTAAAGCTGTGATGTCCGCATCCCCATGTACAAGCAAGAAAGGGCCGTCGTCGCTTGAAATGTGGGTAACAGCAGAAAATTCATTCACATAATTTTGATTTCCTCCCAGAGAGTAAGAGGTAGGGTTAAAGCTGCCGAGTAAGTTTGGGTCGGTAAAATCATACGCTCCGGAAACAACGATAGTCCCCTGGGGTTTACTTGAGTAGGATGGAAGGCCATACGCAGGATTTCTCGTATCATTTCTTGTGCCGACAACGGAAGCCAAGCTAGCACCGGCGGATACGCCGGCGACGATAATACGGTTAGGATCAATGCGGTACGTCTCTGCATGTTGTTTCAGCCAGCGGATAACATATTGCGCGTCATCCAGCAGGTCCGGATACTTATGGTCGGGGGCAAGTCGATAGTCAGCAGAAGCGACATTATACCCGTGTGGGGTGACAAGCTCGCAAAGAGACGGAAATCCATCTTTTCTGGATCCTGCCCGCAGTCCGCCACCGTGAAAAAATGCTATCGTTGGGCGTTGCATATTAGAATTATTTTTGGGTAAGCAGATATCAATTTTGAGCTCAAGGTTTTCTATGGTTTTATAGGTTAGGTCGAGTCTGGTGTTGTAGTTCGTTTCGGCGGCATAGGTTGATCGGGCGGCAATGAGACAAAGTATGACGACCGCATTAATTATCACAATATTTTTTATCTGATACCGATTTATATTGGACATAAGAACGTTATTTAGTGTTATTTTCCTATCTCTCCTACCAGCGCATTGTAATCAAACTCATCCACTTTGCCGTTTTTAATAATATCTGCCTTGATCCACCCGGGAGTACCGGTTTTCCCAAAGTCGCCAACCAACACATTATAGTCATACTCATTCACTTGGTTGCCCGGTGTATCTCCTTCGTTTGTGAGGTCGGCAGGGTTGCCGGTGGGAGGGGGAGACGGGGTGACGGAGACGGAATAATTGGCAAGGATATAGTTATAGATATCTCCTTTTGTACCATCCGGTTTAATCATCCAAAAGCCATGGCAATCCGCGGGTTTTGTGGGGGGTTTTACTGAACACGCCTGGTCAAATAGGGTCCAAAGGTTTAGTCTGACCACCTTCCAGTCCATGGCAGCCTTGATTGCAGCTTCAGCGCTCTCAATGTTGACATCAGTGCGGTCTGTCATTTCCGGGTAGCCGATTTCTCCGATCATGACATTTTTTCCGCCGGGGAAATCCGGGTGATCCGGTGCTTTTTCGGCAATATAATTAAGGGCTTTTATCATGCTTTGCCGTGCCTGATCTGTAGACATAGGACCATAGGTTTCGTATGCACTGTAGGCAACAATATCGCACTCTGCGTATGGAATCACATCATTGGCAGAAGATGTTTTACCCCGCATTGCCCGGGATAGAACGCGGGCGATTTCGCAGGTGAGATATACTTTCATTCCACTTTCCGGGACTTCGGTTTTGGCGTCCCGGATTGCGCGGGCATACATATTTAAGAATTCAATTGCGTGCTCAACGTTACTTTGGGGAACATCAGAGTCATCACAGTCATTACCGGCTTGGCCTAAAGCGCAGCCGCCTTGAACTAACCGGTTATCCAGTTCGTTAACCGGAGCAATATAGAACGTTTTCCCTGACCCGCGGAATCGTGTCAACAGGTATTTGATGGCGTCTTTGACCTCAGTGTATGTTGAATTTATCTCTGCCTGTGTGTATGGAGTGGTTTTTATATGAATTGATGATTGCTGTATTGAAGTTTTTTTTACTGCTTCAATATACAGCGTAAAATACTTAATCGGTTTCGTCAGCACCGCCTGAAATTGAGGGAGTTGCATCATGCTTTTCATGTCGGATACATTGAGTTTACCGTCTTGGCAGTATTGATCAGCCTGGTGGTAGCATCCCCCGCCCGTAGAACACAAACTCCCCGGGATCATGATCAGTTCAAGGCCGGCAAAGCCCAGTTCTCTGGTTTTTTGTGCACCATACTGCATAAAATCGCCTTGCGCGGTACGGTCGGGGTATTCTCCGCATGAGTTTGTTACTCCAAGACGTTCGTCGATGGCAGCAGCATATACTTTGGAGGTTAACAAGGGAATCAATACAAGGAAGAGAAATATTTTTTTCATTATATCTACTCTATCACTTATCTATAAAAATCTCCTACCAGCGCATTATAATCAAACTCATCTACTTTGCCGTTTTTAATAATATCCGCCTTGATCCATCCGGGAGCACCGATTTTTCCAAAGTGTTCTGCTAGGACATTGTAATCAAATTCATTCACCTGGTTACCTGGCATATCTCCTTCATCTGTCAGATCCGCAATGTTGCCGGTGGAAGGGGGAGACGGGGATATGGCATAGTTTTCCAGGATATAGTTATAGATGCGGCTGTTTGTGTTATCCGGTTTCTTCATCCAGAACCCGACACAGTCGGCGCTTGTAGCGGGGAATACCCCGCCTGCAACTTGTCGAGTGCAATTGTCATCGTGTAGTGTCCAAAACTGGATGAATGGCACACCCCAGTTAAGTGCCTGATTAACCGCATTGGTAAATAAGGAAAACCGATCACTCGGCTCAATATTTTCCCTGATACCGAATTGACTTAAAAAGACGTTTTTCCCATTTGGGAAATCTGGATGGTTAGGCGCCTTGGAAGCAATGTAATTGAGCGCGTTGGTCATCAGATTTTGTCGCTCTGTTGTTGATTTTAGGAATGTTTCAAATGCGGAATATGCAATCAAATCACAGTGGGTATATGGGATTACTTGGTCGATAGCTCCTTGTATTTTTGGATTACTTAATGACTTTTGAACAACATGATTGATCTCACATGCGTGGTAAACATGTACGCCTTGCACGGGATTTTCAGCAACCGCGGTATGTATTGCTTCAGAAATAGCGTTGAGATACGCTATTGCATTGGCAACCGGGACCGGTTTTCCTTCCAGATTGAAACAGCTAAGTTTTGCTCCCTCAACAACTGGTTTACAATTCATATTTTTCATGAGTCGATAATCCAGTTCACTGGGGGCAATGAGAATGAATGATTTATTAGTGCCCTTGTATTTTCGTAGTAAGTAGGTGGCAAAGGAATGATAATCTTCCTTTGTAGCGGCGAGTTCATCTTCCGTGAGGGCATCAAAATCTCCAATTTGTGACTGGTTTGCCGACTTCTGTGGATTGAGGGAATCAGTAAATATGAAAAAATTTCGAAATGGTTTGGCAAAAAGAGCGATAAATTCGGGTTCTTTGGCCAAATCTGCTAGTGTGGTGGAGCGGGGTCGTTCACGCGTATCTTCACAATAGTCTGTGGTTTGGTAGAGTCCGAGTGGATGATGCGGTTTTTTTATGCAGAGATTCTGCATCATCATGACTGTTATGTTGCGAAATCCAAGATTATAGGCGCGGTTGGCGCCCCAGTTTAAAAAATCATTGTTATCCGTCCTATCGGGATACGCGCCTCCCACATGGGCAACTCCGATTCGCGGATCCAGTTCAGGCGCATTAGCAGCAGAGGTGGAAGAAGGTGTTCCAAAGAGTGATGCAGTCATTATTACCAGCGCAAATAGCACCCGCATAGATTCATGATACATAAAATGCGTAAAAATATCACCCGTTGCGCGTCTATGCAAGAAACATCGCGTCGCCGAAAGAGTAGAATCGATACCCATGTTCAATTGCTTCTTTGTATGCGTGCAGAATGAGTTTGCGATCGGCAAAAGCCGATACCAAGACAATTAATGTTGATTTTGGTAAATGAAAATTGGTGAGCATCCCGTCAACAACGCAAAATTTGTACTCAGGCTTGATAAATAAATTAATATCTCCCATGTAGGGTTTTCCTCCCGTTCCCTCAAGAGCGCGGACGGTGGTGGTGCCGACGGCAACCACACGTTTTGCACGTTTAATTGCTTCGGCAGCGTCCGGTTTAATTTCCACCCATTCACTGTGCATCGGGTGAGCTTCAAGTGACGCAGTTTTTATCGGCAGAAATGTACCAAGGCCGACATGTAGCGTAATTTCTACAATTTCCACACCCCTGTTTTTTATTGTTTGAAGTAATGCTTTTGTTAAATGAAATCCGGCAGTCGGCGCGGCAACAGACCCGATTATTTTGGCATAGGCCGTTTGGTAATCGGCGTCTTTCGGGATGGTTTTAATGTATGGGGGAACGGGCACCTCGCCGTATTTGTTTGCAAGAGCAATGACATCACCCTGGCCAAACTCAACTACGACCGTGCCGTTATTATGTTTTTCCAAAATTGTAGCGCGAAAATCCTGTGCAAAAACTATTGTTTCGCCCGGGATAAGTTTTTTGCCAATGGCTTGCCAGCGGTTGCCGCCGATTGTTCGGACTAAGAATAATTCCTTATTGCCGGATTTTAGCCGTGCATGGAATACTTTTGTGTTATTGATGACAAGGACATCGCCTTGGTGGAGGTAGTCTGGGAAGTGGGCCACGTATGTATGGGTAATCGTGCCTGTTTTTCGGTCCACAACCATCAGGCGTGCTGCCTCGCGCGGGACAATCGGCACCTGTGCAATGTGCGAAACAGGGAGATGGTAGTCAAAATCACCGGTGTTGAATGACATAGAATGCATTGTAACAAATTATGTTAGACGTAGGCTTACGTCGTATAATGAGCCTATATATGAGTTTTCCGGAAAAAAGTATTTCTCAAATAGACGAGGATACACTGAATAAATATCGCGAAGTAGCAGGGATAATTGTACTTGCGCTGCCGCATGAAGTTCAGTGCAATCAAGTAGTATTATACGGCTCTCGAGCATCGGGTTTTGCCGACGCAAACTCAGATGTAGATATATTGGTTTTATTAGATGGCGTTCCTGATTCCCACGCAAACATACCTTTTGATCAGGATGAATTTAGGGCAATAACGGATAAATTGGAGCAAGCTGGAGTTCCTTTAGGTAAGAGGAGAGGTAAATATGACGTTATTTTCAAAGGGCTTCAATATTTAGATAGTCTCGATTCCGTTTATCTGGAACATCTCAAAACATGTGGAGTTAGACTTTGGCCCCTGAAGATTCATTGATCATCTCATTGGATTTAATGTAGATCGCAGATACAGCCTATATAGTGTATAATACGAGAGTAGCTGCCCGAGTATTGAAGCATCCCGACGGAAGCGTCGGGATTTTTACTTTTTATTTGTATGGACATACGAAATGTCGCTATTGTTGCTCATGTTGACCACGGAAAAACAACCCTTGTAGACGGGATGCTCAAGCAGACCCATACGTTCCGCGACAACCAGGCAGAGATGACCCAGACAACAATTCTGGACAGCAATGCACTCGAGCGCGAGAAAGGGATTACGATTTTGGCCAAAAATACGGCGGTTATGTACCACCAAACCAAAATAAACATCATTGATACTCCGGGACATGCTGATTTTTCCGGCGAAGTAGAGCGCGTCATCAACATGGCAGACGGAGCACTCCTGGTTATCGATGCGGCAGAGGGGCCGCTCCCTCAGACGCAGTTTGTCCTGCAAAAAGCGCTTGAGCATAATTTGAAAATTATCGTGGTTATAAATAAGATTGACCGTAAGGATGCCCGGCCGGCAGAAGTCCTTCATGAAACCGAAGAACTATTTCTCCATATGGCTCATCATGCGGGACATCTGGATTTTCCGGTTCTCTATGCCATCGGACGCGAAGAGAAAGCATGGGACGAGTACCCCGCGGATATGACCCAGAAGACAGACCTCAAAGCGCTTTTTGAAGCAATCTTGACGTATATCCCGGCGCCTGAAGTGGTTGCGGATAAACCATTTAAAATGCTTGTGTCCACACTTGATTTTGATTCTCACAAGGGGTCATTCGCCATAGGCAAAATTGCCCAAGGGACGGTCCGCCCCGGACAAAAAGTAGTACAGATGCGGGAAGATAAAAAGCTCGGAGCGTTTACGGTCGCAGAGGTATTTACATCAGTGGGTCTTAAGCGTGTGCCGACGGAGTTAGGGGAGACCGGAGATATCGTTGCTATAACCGGAATTTCCGATGTAGGGATCGGACAAACCCTGACAGACCCCTCCGATCCCACGGGGTTTCCCGATATAGTTCTTGAAGAGCCGACGCTTAAAATTCTTGTTGCTCCCAACACGTCACCCATGGCCGGGCGCGAAGGGAAGTTCTCAACAGCCAGACAACTACAGGAGCGTCTTATTAAGGAGAAAAAAACAAATATCGGCATCCGTATCACCGAAAATCCCGAAGGGACGGGATTTATCGTTGCAGGCCGCGGAGAACTGCATCTGGCTATTCTTTTTGAAAACCTCCGGCGCGAAGGGTATGAGTTTCAGGTCGGCAAACCGGAAGTAATTCTCAAAGAAGTGAATGGTGTTTCCGCCGAACCATTTGAAGAAATTACGATAGAGATAGGGAGCGAATATGTCGGCGTGATTTCCGAAGAGCTCGGGCGCCGCCGCGCAATCATGCTTGATACACACACCAACCAGCGCGGGATTACCAAAATGGTATACAAAGTCTCAAGTAGAAATCTTTTGGGTTTTCGCGGCGACATACTTACCAAAACCCGCGGAAACGGCATATTTGCTACACAAATTATCGGGTATTTTCCTCTCACTCCGCACATCTCCAAGCTCCGCAACGGTGTCCTGGTTGCCATAGAAAGTGGCAAATCGTCGGGGTATGCCCTGACGACGGTACAGGAGAGGGGACGCGCATTCGTCGGACCGGGAGTTCCGGTGTATGAAGGAATGATTATCGGAATCAATAACCGCCAGGATGATATCGACATAAACGTCTGTAAAACAAAGAAGCTGACGAATATCCATAGTGCAAATGCGGATATCGCCATTCAGCTTGACCCGCCGGTTGTGTTTAGTCTGGAGCAGTGTCTCGATTTCATTGAGGAAGATGAACTATTAGAAGTGACACCAAAAAGTTTGCGGCTGCGCAAAAAATATCTCTCCAAAATCGATCGCGTCCGCCACGGGCGAACGTCGAAATAAACGCTCGTAGTGTTGTATGATAGTGGTATATGGTCCTGTCCGACAAAGAGCTGCAAGCGCTTGTCACCAATAGCGGAATTGCTGATCCGCTTCGGTTATCTACCGCAATTAACTTCGCTCAGACGGCAAATGTGCCTCTGGATGCCGCACTTGTGGAGAAGGGCGTCCTCACCGATGAGCAGCTCGGAGCGCTCGTATCCTCGTATTATCACGTACCGTTTATTGTGTTGTCAAAAATTTCCATCCCCGAAGACGTTTTCCATATTATTCCGGAAAAAATTGCCAAAAAGCAGAAAGCCATCGCATTCGCCCGTACCGGTGCCGGTATCAACGTCGCAATTTTGGACCCCACCAATTCCCAGATTATTGAATTGGTTGCCAAAAAAACAGGGCAGCGGGTGAACATGTACTATGCAACGGGGCGCGATATCGAAAACACCCTGCAGGTATACAAAAAAGTGTTGCAGAAGACTATCGACATTCTCCTGAAAGAAGACATCAAGAAAGCAACCACCGCAGTATATGATGATCTGCCGATTGCCAAAATTGTCGATGTCCTTATAGACGCCGCATATCAGGATAAAGCATCCGATATCCACATAGAACCCGAGGAACACAACTCTCTTATCCGTTTCCGCATAGACGGCGTCCTCCACGAAGTATTACGGGTACCCAAAGTGCTTCATGACCGTATTATCACCCGTATCAAAGTATTATCGGGCCTGCGGACCGATGAGCATATGAGCGCGCAGGATGGGAAAATGCGTATGGCGCTTGAGGAGGAAAATCTGGATATCCGTGTTTCCATCATCCCGATTGCGGAGGGAGAAAAAGCAGTACTCAGACTTCTGTCCTCAAGAAGCCGCGAGTATACCCTTGCTGATTTGGGTATGGCAGAGAAAGACCTTGCGAGAGTAGAGGCAGCATATAACAAATCGTACGGTATGATTCTGTCCACAGGTCCGACCGGGTCAGGTAAAACAACGACGATTTATGCAATACTCAAGATTCTCAATACGCGGGAAAAAAATATAACGACCATTGAGGACCCGGTTGAATACCGGATCCGCGGCGCCAATCAGGTGCAGGTGAATGCCAAAACAAATCTGACATTTGCCAACGGACTCCGTAGCATTCTCCGGCAGGACCCCAATATTATTTTTGTCGGAGAAATCCGCGATTCGGAAACTGCCGGTATTGCCGTGAACGCTGCTCTTACCGGCCATTTAGTGTTATCGACGCTTCACACCAATGATGCGGCAACAGCAATCCCGCGGCTTACTGATATGAAAGTGGAACCGTTTCTTGTCGCATCAACAGTCAACATCATAATTGCCCAGCGCCTGGTGCGTAAAATCTGTGACATGTGTAAAACGTCGATGACGGCAACAACGGATGAACTTAAGAAACATCTGCCGGAGGATGCAATCCGGAAGCATTTTGGAGACAAAGCAGAAATTACCCTTTATAAGGGAAAGGGTTGTAAAATCTGTCATAACACCGGCTACAGCGGGCGGCTCGGCGTATTTGAGGTGCTGGAAATTACCAAGGATATCCGTAAACTCATTTCCGAGCGGGGGGATTCGGACGTGATTAATCAAAAAGCAAGGGAAGAGGGAATGACCACCATGCTTGATGACGGGCTGGATAAGGTTCAGCGTGGTATGACGACCATAGACGAAGTCGTACGTGTGACGAAGGTGGAATCATTATAGTCAACAACAGGTATGTCTCAGCAACAGATTGCACTCAGTAATAGCGAAAAAATTGCCCTTATAGGGAGTCTGGCAACCATGCTTTCGGCGGGGATACCGATTCTTGAAGTGGTTAACTCACTTCTGGAAGATGCCAAAGGAGCACAACTAAAAATATTAGAATCACTGCGGGAGGATTTGATGCAGGGAAAACACATATATGTGACGCTTTCCAAATTCCCGCGTGTGTTTGATAAGGTTACCGTAAGCGTCGTCAAGGCATCGGAAGAAGCCGGGACACTGGATGTAACCCTCAAAGATCTCAAACGCACTATTCAAAAAGATATTGAATTCTCCGACCGGGTCCGGTCTGCCATGATATACCCGCTTTTTATCATGGTGGTATTTGTCGGGGTGCTCTTAATGATTCTCGTTGTTGTTGTCCCCAAAATATCCCAGGTTTTCTCGCGGCTGACGGTCGAATTACCTCTCCCGACGCGTATCCTCATCTTCCTTTCCGATCTATTGGTAAAAAATACCGTTGTATTTCTCATCGGTTTGGGCCTTGTTGTGTTAGGATTCATCACATTGTATCGAAGGAAAAAAGGCGCGTTGATGGATATTGTCTATTCACTGCCGATTATTTCCAAGCTTATTCAGGAAATAGATATCACCCGTTTTTCCCGAAGCTTACACCTTTTGCTTTCGTCAGGACTTTCAATAACTGCCGCGCTTGAACTGACGAGTGACATGGTTATAAAACGCAAAACGGCAGATATTATCCGCAGATCGCGGGAAATGGTATTTGCCGGTAAAAAATTATCGGAAGGGTTCCGCGCTTCCAAGGGGTATATACCGTCACTGATGATTAAACTCATGGAGGCGGGGGAAAAAACGGGTACACTTGATAAATCCATGCAGGATATTTCCGAATATTATGATTATGAAGTGACCAATACGTTAAAAACCATCACCGCGCTTTTGGAGCCCATCCTTTTGGTTGTTGTAGGAATTGCTGTCGGCGGTATGATGCTCGCTATTATCGCGCCGGTCTATGGACTCATCAGTCAGGTCGGGCGGCATTAACATGAACAAAAGCCAGCTTGCCGACAGGCAGGGATTTACCATTATTGAAATAATCGTCGTACTTGGCATCCTGGCTACGTTATTGAGTATCGGCTATGTACGGTTTACCGATATTGCACGCCGGGCACCGCTTTCGGCGACCGTCGAGACGGTGATTGCGGATCTGCGGGGTCAACAAACGAAGGCCATGAGCGGGTATGCCGGTGGCGGGTCTGCAGCCGATGACTACGGCGTTTATTTTGATACAAACAGTTACACGCTTTTTAAAGGACCGGTATATTCGGCGCTGGACAGCACAAATGCAAAAACCCTGCTTCCTGACTATATTACATGTAGTTCGGTTCTACCTGATTCCTCAGTAGTGTTTACGAAAGGGGACGGTGAGGTATTAAACTATTCTACAAGCGGGAACACAATCACGCTTACCCAGACTCTTTCCGGCGAACAAAAAACGATTACTATCAACCGTTATGGTGCGGTTTTGTCAGTAGAGTGAATGTATGCTGAGACAACGCGGACAACTTCTTGTTGAACTTTTGGTTGCCCTTGGGGTGTCTGCCATTATGATCCCCGCGCTCACCGCAGGATTCGTGGCGTCGCGGCAGGGAAAAGCCCAACAAGAGCAGAGACTTGAGGCGGTCATGTTGGCGCAGGAAGCAACGGAGGCGGTGTACCAGGTCCGTCAGGCAGGGTGGAGTTTTGTTGCAGGAATAACCGGAACAGTGCACCCTGAGATTTCAGGGTCGTCATGGATTCTTGCGCCGGACGCGGAAACTATGGGCGGGTATACGCGGCAAATAGTATTTGCCGATGTCACCCGCGATAGTGCCGGCGCGATAGCCGCCGTCGGCGTCCGGGATCCCTCAACCAAACACATCACGGTAACTGTGTCCTGGGGCACTCCGATTGCCTCTTCAGTTACATCTTCGTTTTACATCACCCGGATGGAAAATAACCAATGGACACAAACGACGCAGGCAGATTTTGATGCAGGGGTCGCGACAAACGTTATTACCATCAATATCCTCGGCGGAGAAGTAACATTGGGAGCGGGGGGAAGAGCGGACTGGTGCAGTCCGAACCTTACCATTGCAGCCGTTGATTTACCCAAAAGCGGCGTTGCCAATGCGGTAAGCGCGATAGAGGGGAACGTGTTTGCGGGGACGGGTGACAATGCGTCCGGCGTATCGTACGCGACAGTAACATTTGATAATAACAACCCGCCTCAAGCGACGGTATCCGGAACATTTGACGGATTTAAAACAAACGGTATATTCGGCGAGACGGGTTTTTCCTATCTGGCAACGGACAATAATTTTAAAGAAATAGAGATTATAGATCTGGGGACAAGCCCGTATGTTGAAGCAGGATATTTTGATGCGCCCGGAAACGGGAACGGCAATAGTATTTTTGTTTCGGGATCGGTCGGATACATGACCAGCGGCTCCCAATTCTATACATTTGACCTGACAAGTAAATCAGGAAGCCGGCCAGTACTGGGGACAACGACCATCGCTGGTACGGGCGTGAAAATACAGGTAATCGGCGGCTATGCCTATGTTGCAATAAATTCCGTACCGACTCAACTGCAAATTCTTGATGTTTCCAACCCCGCAAGCCCCGTTATTGTCGGGAATGCACAGGTAGGTGGACTCGGGGGAAAGGATATATTTGTGGATCCAACAGGCAGTCGTGCATATTTGGCAACTGCTCTGTCCTCATCAGAGCCCGAACTTTTTATTCTTGATGTGACAAACAAAATTGGGGATCATACTATACCGATAGGATCATATGAGGCAAATGGTATGGACCCGAAGGGAATTACAGTTGTTCCGGGTAACCGGGCAATACTTGTGGGGACAGGCGGCGAAGAATATCAGGCAATAAATATTTCGGACGAAACCAGCCCGACTCACTGCGGTGGCTTACATATCGATAGCGGCGTCAACGGAGTATCCTCGGTGCTTGAGGCAGACGGAGACGCATATTCTTATATCATCACCGGTGATGCTTCAACAGAACTTAAAATTATAGAAGGAGGTCCGGGGGGAAAATTTGCAAACAATGGAATTTTTGAATCGAGTATTTTGGATGCCTCAACGTCTGCCGTGTTTAACCGGTTTGTTTCAAGCGCCATTATTCCGGCAAATACGACTGTACAGTATCAGGTAGCGGGGGCAGATCCTGTGGGAGGAAGTTGCGCAAGTGCAGAATATATTTATGTGGGGCCGGACGCGACTTCTGCGACGAAATTTTCAACAAGTAGTGCCATACCGTTTTCCGAGGGGCCGGGGTACAAAAATCCCGCGCAGTGTTTCCGATATAAAGTATATTTGTCTTCCCAGGATCCGCTGTTTGCGCCGATATTCACCGATATGACAATAAACTATTCGCCATGAAAAAAAAGGGTTTTACCATTGTTGAACTACTCCTGTATATGGGATTATTAACCGTTTTTACGGTGATTATGACACATATGTTTACTTCTATACTTGATGTTCAACTGGAAAGCGTGGCAACAGGAGCGGTGTCCGAGGACAGCCGATATCTGTACGGCCGGCTCACGTATGATATTAAGCGCGCCGCAAGCATCGTGACGCCGCCTGTTGTCGGCGAAACAACAGACTCGTTGACCATAATGATAGGAACTGTGGCCAACACATACAGGATGAGCGGAGACGCCATAGTACTTGTTAATGATGCGGGTGTGAACCGACTGAATGGTTCGGCCACCCGTATAAGCGGCCTTTCATTTCAACGATTGGGCAAGGCAGAAGGGAAAAATTCCATTCGGATCGCGTTTACGATAGATAGCACAACACAAAAAGTTTCAGGACCGGAAACCAAGACGGTGACAACAACAGTCGCACTCAGATGAAGAAGAACATAACCATTTTATCCCATGGTCAGGCACTCGTCGTTTTGTTGGTGTTCATGGTGGTAGCCATTACCATGACGACTATGGCCGTTGCGCTTCTGGTTATCAACGCAAATGCGGCAAGCCAGGTAGAACAGGGAGATATGGCAGTTGCCATTGCTCAGTCCGGCGCGGAGAACGCAATTCTGCGTCTTGCACGGAATCCCGGATATACGGGAGAAACCTTGACTGTTGACGGCGGGAGTGCGACAGTAACAGTAACGGGGACAAATCCGCTGACAGTTACATCTGTCGGTACATATAATGGGTTTGTGCGGGGCGTTGTTGCTTCAGCGTCATTTCTTGATACCGTGCTTACGGTGAATTCTTGGCAGGAGGTGTATTAAATGTTCGGACAGAAATCATCCATCGTTATCGTATTTGTGGACCGTAACAGATTACAGTTCTATGGTAATGGGTTGGCGTCTATTTTGACGTTGGATATCCCTCCTATTGTTTGTAAGGATCTGGAAATCATCAATCGTGATGCGCTGTATACACTGGTCAATCAGTGGCTAAAACAGAATAATTTGGGGGGAGCCCGTTTATTATTTGTCTTATCACCCATGACATATTTTGATAAAGTCATGACGACATCGGGGGAAAGCGAACAGGAGACGGAAATACTTATGTTTTATGACAGTGTGCCGTTTGAGGATCTTGCGACGAAGGTGCTTACGATAGCGAACAAAAAAATTGCTTTTGCAGTGAACCGCGATTATATGGATGCAATTCGCCATGCGTTTACCTTGCAGGGATTTCAGATTATTGCAGTTATCCCGGCGGTTGTTTTGGGATCTCTGGCTACCAAACGGTGGCTGGACGCGGAAATGGGATTATATATTTTAAAACATATAGACACGCTGCGTACGCAAACATTGATCGATCGTGAAGATGAAATCAGTCAGGGGTCGCCTCCCATTACTCCTACGGCACAAAATAATCCGAGGATTATGATGCTCGTCGGCGTTTTTGGTTTATTGTTGTTGGTACTCATTGCGATGGTATTTATCCGTCGTTAATGCACTTGACAAAGCTTGTGCATCTGGGCTACGGTTAGAGTATATGAAACATTTACTTGCCCGCGAGCGTCGTGGTTTTACGCTCATTGAACTGTTAGTCGTCATCGGGATTTTGGCGGTCCTGTTGGCAATTACGCTGATCGCCATAAATCCTGCAAGACAATTCTCGCAGGCAAATGATACAAAGCGCGCGAGCGACGTCAATGCGATATTAAACGCAATTGACCAGTATGCAGCGGATAATAAAGGCGCACTCCCGGGAACCATCCCGACGACTGCAGCCGTTATCGGTTCCGATACGGTCAATGGTCAGGTTGATTTGTGTAGCGCACTTGTGACTCAGTACTTGGCTGCATTGCCCGTTGATCCGCTTACAAATAACGGGACGCCGGTGTCAGATTGTGCCCAGGTAGCCGGGTATAATACAAATTACACGGTCGTCAGGAGTACGACAGATAACCGTATTACGGTCAGTGCTCCCGCAACGGAGATTCAGGCAGTAGACATTTCCGTGACCCGCTAAAAAGAGGAAATAAGAATATAAAACAAGAACCCCGCCAAAGCGGGGTTTTTGGTGATTATCGAAGAATAAATATATAAAATATCAAAGCCGCGGCGATTCGGTACCACGCAAAAGGAACGAATGTGTGAGTCTTCACGAAGCCGATAAACCATTTGACTGTGATAAGGGCCGTAATGAAAGCGCCGATAAAACCGATTGTGAGGAGTTCATATTGGGTTCCGGTAAAATTTCCGCGGGTTTTTATAAGATCTAAACCGGTTGCCGCTGCCATGGTAGGAATTGCTAAGAGAAAAGAAAATTCCACTGCTGATTCGCGTTTGATGCCCAAAAGGAGCGCTCCGGCAATAGTTGCTGCCGCACGGGATACCCCGGGGATAACGGAAAGAGCCTGCGAACACCCAATGATAAAAGCATCAAGCAGGCTCATGTTCTTCTGTTTT